>JAAYLJ010000080.1 GCA_012521935.1 Campylobacteraceae bacterium
CTCTTGGAGTTGGGCTTGGCTTACTTATGAGAAACTTAACAGGCATTGGCGCTCTTTTTTGGCTAGGGGTTGCATGGGGGATAGGTGCTGCTATTTTAAATGTATATAAGGCGTACAAAAAACATGTTAAATCTTTTGATGAGTATAAAGAAGAGAATAGGTACAAAAAAGAGATTTAATGCCTTGGAACTTTTCATACTTTTACCTAAGCACTAATCTATTTTTAATAGCCATCTCCTCCTTCATGGGAGGAGCTTGGCTACTTAATACTCAAGTAGCTTTCATCTGCTCTATGATAATCACTTTCGCATCTTTCTACTCATACGGCAATCAAGTAAAAAAAAGATTAGAAAGTGGAGCTTTGCCACTAGAAAATAGTGATGATCCATATGATCTTTTTGATGAAGAAGAAGAAGATGAGATAGAGCCAAAAAATATGAAAGAGATGATTAAAATAGAGAAAGCTAGAATGAAAAAAGGGGGCTCATTGGAGGGTTTAAGGTCTCTATCTGGACTCTTTTTTCCGTACAGACTCATTGCTTATCTATTTTTATTTATAGCTTTTTTGTATTTAAATAAAAATGGGTTATTAGAGATAGTCCCGTTTTTGTTAGGACTATCTGTAGTGCCTATATCTTCACTATTAATACCACTTTTTAAAAAAGAGGATTAACTCTCAATATAGTTTTTTAACTTTCTTCCAACCTTTGGATGTTTTAACTTTTTAATGGCAGAACTTTCTATTTGTCTTACTCTTTCTCTTGTAACATTTAACTCTTTTCCAATCTCTTCTAAAGTTCTATCGCTCTCATCATCCATAAGTCCAAACCTCATTCTAATGACTGCCTTTTCTCTATCATTTAACTGATCTAGCACATCATCAATTTGCTCTTTTAAGTCATTTTTGAGTATGAAATCCATAGGCGAGAGTGAGCTTTTATCTTCTACAAAATCCCCATATCTTCCATCATCTTCATTTCCAATTGGAGCATCAAGAGAGATTGGCTCATTTGTGATTTTGATGACATTTTTAACCTTATCTGGACTAAGTCCTACCTCTTCGGAAATAGCGTCAATATCTGGCTCTTTCCCATGCTCTTGTAAATGTTTTCTAATGATTTTATTTATTCTATTTATAGTTTCTATCATGTGAATTGGGATTCTAATAGTTCTTGCTTGATCTGCAATTGCTCTTGAAATCGCTTGTCTAATCCACCATGTTGCATAAGTTGAAAATTTGTAACCTTTTTTATACTCAAACTTATCAACAGCTTTCATTAAGCCTATATTTCCCTCTTGAATGAGATCTAAAAATGGTAATCCTCTATTTGTATATCTTTTTGCAATAGAAACAACTAATCTTAAGTTTGACTGCGCCATCCTTGTTTTTGCCTCATCAGCAATTCTTTTACCTCTTTTAATCTGCTCTAAAATTTTCTTTAATATATGAGGCTCAAGATCAAAACTTTGCTTACTAGCCTCTTTTGTTTGGAAAAGTTTTTTAATCTCCATATAGGTTGAAACCATAGTAGCTTCAGGAACTTCAGCAGTAACTTCTTCTTTTGAAAGATTTACTATTCTTGTTAAGATATCCTCATGATTCTCTTTTAAAGTGTCATTAAAAAGCGGGAGTTTATACTCCAATCTTTTAAGCTCTTTATCAAACTCATCATCACTTTTTAAAACTGTTTCCATCGATTTAACTAACTCATTTATAAGTTTACTTGTTGGACCTAAATCCATCAATTTCTCTTTTAAAATCTTTTTTTTGAAAGCTAAGTTTAAATGATAAGTTAGTTTTGTAGCTTCCTCTTCATCTTCAAGCTCTTTGCTTCCAGCTTTTAACCACTCTTTTTTTGCCTTTTCTAAAGCTTTAAAACTTTGAACTACTTTATCGGTTCTTCTATTATCTTTTCTTGGAGCTTTTGTAGTTTGCTCTTCCTCTTCGCCCTCATTCTCTTCCTCTTCCTCTTCTTCATCATTTCCATCTTCAAAACTTTTAAAAAGCTCTTTTACTCTCCTTTCTCTATTTATAAGCGGCTCTTTATAATCAAGTATGAAATCAATTAAGTATGGAACAGAACAAAAAGCGTCAATTATGATATCTTCTCCAAACTCTATTCTTTTACTAATTTCTACCTCTTCTTCTTTTGTAAGTAGTGAAATTTGCCCCATCTCTCTTAAGTACATTCTAACAGGGCTATCGCTTCTTGACCACTCTAAAAGCTCTTTTTCACCTGCTAAATCAAACTCATCCTCAAGCGCTTCATCTTGAAGTTTTTGCCTTTCAGCCTCTCTTTTTTTAGCCTCTTCAATATTTCTCATTTTTGCAATTTCAGCTGAAGTGATGAGTGTTACTTGATGCTTTTTAAGTAAAGACATAATCTTTTTAATATTTGCAGCAGTTGGTTGTTTTGGAAAGAGTTCCATTAGCGTTTCATAAGTAACATGGGCCTTTGTATGCTTTTTAAATAGCTCTTCAATTTCTGTGAATAATTCTTTAGCTGACATTATAAAATTCTCCTACGGTTTTAATTTGCTCATTTTAAGAAGTTACATGTTAAAAAAAGTATATATTATACCCAAATAAAATTTAAAAATCTTTAACTAGCTATTTTTCTAAAATGGAACAGTGATTGCTTAGATGAAGGTTACTAAGTTAAAGTCTATTTAGGAAGTAAGATGCAAAATGGTTTTTATAGTGCTACTGGCGCGATGGTAACGCAGTTTAATAGGTTAGATGTTATTTCAAATAATTTAGCCAATATCAATACAGCTGCATTTAAAAGAGATGATGTAGTAATTGGTGATTTTAGTAAAATTTTCCAAGAGACAAAAGATGAATTGCCCATAAGAAATCATACAAAAAGTGCTGCAAAATACATAAATAGATATATAGACAAAGTTCCACAAATTTCATATGAGTACACAAACTTTGAAAAAGGTGCCCTAAAAGAGAGCAATAATCCGTTAGATTTTGCCCTAAAAAGAGAGGATATTTTCTTTTTAGTAGAAACTCCAAATGGTTTAAGAGTTACTCAAAATGGATCTTTTAGCTTAAATGAAGATGGAGAACTTGTAACAAAAGAGGGTTATTTTGTACTTCCAGCAAACTTCTTTGAAGATAGAAATTATATAAACTTTGCACCAGAGAATGAAATTACAGCGGATAAAGATGGAAATTTATATGTTGATGGAGAGTTAGATGCTACCTTATTTATAGCTCAAATAATTGATCCAAGAATGCTTACTAAAGAGGGGGATCATCTATATAAATTTAGTGAAGAGAATATGCAAGCACTTCAAAACTCAAACTCAATTGAGCAAGGTTTTGTTGAAGTTAGCAATATAAATCCAGTAAGTGAAATGGTGGGGCTCATAGAGACTCAAAGATTGGTAGAAATGTATCAAAAAGTTATCTCATCTCACATGGATGATTTAAACAGTGATGCCATAAATAAATTAGCAAACATTAGAGCATAGGGGTAAAAAATGATTAGATCTTTATATACTGCGGCAACAGGAATGAAGGCGCAGCAGCTTCAAATTGATGTTACTTCAAACAATATTTCAAATGTAAATACTATTGGATATAAAAAGCAAAGAGCTGAATTTGCCGATCTTTTTTATCAAACAATGGAGTATGCAGGAACTTCAACTAGCATTACTACCATGTCGCCAACAGGAATTGAAGTTGGTCTTGGTGTTAGGCCAACGGCGATTACAAAGATTTTTTCTCAAGGAAACTTCAAAGAGACTAGCAATAGTTTAGATATGGCAATTACAGGAAAAGGCTTTTTTCAAATAGAGCTTCCAAATGGAGATATTGCATATACTAGAAATGGTGCATTTAAGCTTGATGGAGAGGGAAATGTTGTAAATAGTGATGGGTATAGACTCTTGCCTGAGATTACGATCCCAGAAGATGCAACTGAAATTGCCATAGGAACAGATGGAACTGTCTCAATCCTCCAAGCAGGCGATACGCAAATGAATGAGATAGGCCAAATAGAGATTGCAACTTTTATAAATCCAGCAGGCCTTCACTCTTTAGGAGATAATAACTTCATAAATACAACTGCTTCAGGAGATCCCATATTAGACATTCCTGGATTAAATGGTTTTGGGCAGTTAAGACAAGGTTTTGTGGAGATGAGTAATGTGCAGTTAGTTGAGGAGATGACAGATTTAATTACAGGCCAAAGAGCTTATGAAGCAAATTCAAAAGCTATCACTACAAGTGATGAAATGCTTCAAACTGTAAATCAATTAAAAAGATAAGGTAGCTTAAATGATCTATTTTGTGCCTCTTGTTGCCATTTTTGTTTTAGCTTTAGCGGTAAAAGCTATATATTCAACTATATAAAAAAGTTATTTAAAGAAAAAATCATGCCTTTTTTAATAGTTTTATCTATCATCTTTTTTTACGCTTTAACTATCGGACTTCATCAAGAATTAGTGCCTTTAGCTATGCTTTTTTTAACTGCACTTTTTTTGCAATTAGATCCCCAAAAAATTCAAAAAATAGTAGATAAATATAGAGTATAAAAGAGAAGTTAAAAGATTCACTAGCCTATTTTTTATGATACAATCCCCTTTTTTTAAAGGTTAAGATTGAGATTTTTAGATATTTTTAAATTAACTATTCCAGTACTAATGGGCTACATTCCTTTAGGGATTGCTTTTGGACTATTAAGCTCTTCAATGCTCATTCCATGGTACTATGCTTTTTTTATGAGTGTTTTCATATTTGCTGGGGCTGGGCAGTTTTTAGCTCTATCTCTTTTTGCAACCCAGGCAACTCTTTTTGAACTAGCCATAGCCACCTTTCTTTTAAACTTACGACACTTTTTTTATGGACTCTCAGTTATTAGTGACTTTAGCACTTTGGGAAAAGTTAAACATTATGTCATTTTTGGGTTAACTGATGAAACTTTTGCCCTTTTAAAAACAGCAACTATTAGTGGTAAAAATAGAGATAGAGTCTATTTTTTAATCACTGCGCTAAATCAAAGTTATTGGATAATTGGCTCAGTTATTGGGGCAGTTTTGGGAAACATAATCCCATTTAATTATGAAGGCATAGAGTTTTCATTAACTGCTCTTTTTGTAGTTTTATCAATTGAGCTTTATAGAAAAAATCCAAATCCAAAGACTCTTCAGCTTGCTATTTTAATTGGAATTGCAGGTATGATTATATTTCCAAGCTCAAAAATGCTCATTTTATCTCTATTTACCGCTTCATTTTTTCTTATTAGTTTTAGGAGATGGATAGATGAGTGAAAAATATATAATTCTTTCAATCATTGTTGCTGCCATAGCAACATATTTAACAAGAATTTTGCCATTTTTATTTTTTACAAACAAAAAACCAAGTAAGATACTATTCCATTTTGAGCAGTATATGCCTATGATGATTATGGTTATTTTAGTTTTTTATGCGATTAAAGATGTCTCTTTTGGTGAGTTTCCTTACGCTATTCCAGAGCTTTTAGGAGTTTTAGTAGCAATTTTAATTCACCTTAAGTTTAAAAATGCACTTCTTAGCATATTTAGTGCAACTGCTTTATATATGTTTTTAATTCAAAAAGTTTTTATTTAAAAGGAATAGTTAATGAATAGTACAATGCTAGCCCTTTTTATCCCCACTTTCATTGCAGTTTCCATAACTCCTGGGATGTGCATGACCTTAGCAATGACTCTTGGGATGAGCGTTGGCGTTAAAAGAACTTTATGGATGATGGCTGGAGAGTTAGCTGGCGTATTTTTAGTCTCAGCCTCTTCAGTTGCTGGAGTTGCAATCATAATGCTTAAGTTTCCACAAGTTTTTATGGTTTTAAAAATAGTTGGAGGTTTGTACTTAATCTATCTTGGGTTTATGCTTTGGAATTCAAAAGGTAAGATGGCAGTTTGTTCTAGTCAAAATAGAAACTTTTCTTCAAAATATTTAGTTTTGCAAGGTTTTGTAACTGCTGTTGTAAATCCAAAAGGGTGGGCATTTTTTGTTGCATTGCTTCCCCCTTTTATAGATTCAACCTTGCCGTTATTTCCTCAGCTTGCACTGCTATTGTCAATCATTTTAACAATTGAATTTCTATCTTTAATGCTTTATGCTTATAGTGGAAGCACTCTAAGAGGTTTAATGCAAAAAGAGCACCATATTAAGTTTTTAAATAAATTAGCAGCTCTTTTGATGGCTGGGATTGGCATTTGGTTAATAGTTGAATAGTTTAATCTTCTTCACACCAGAAGTTAGTTAAAATGGGAGATATCTCTTTTATAATAAGGAAAAAAATGGAAGCAATAAAGGGCAAAATTTGGCGCTTTGGAGATAATATAGACACTGATTTAATAATTGCAGCAAGATACTTAAATACTTCAGATCCACATGAGCTTGCAAAGCATGTGTTAGAAGACGCTGATCCAGATTTTGTAAATAAGTTAAGTAAAGGCGACATTATAGTTGCTGGGGAAAATTTTGGTTGTGGAAGCAGCAGAGAGCACGCTCCAATTGCTTTAAAAGCTGCTGGAGTGGCAGCGGTAGTTGCTAAAAGTTTTGCAAGAATATTTTATAGAAATGCTTTTAATATGGGACTCCCAATATTTGAACTAAAAGAGGTTGATAAGTTAGAACAAGGCGAGATAATTTCAATTGATTTAAATGGTGGAAAAATCCAAACCAAAGATGAAGATTTTAACTTCTCTCCCATACCTCCATTTATGCAAGAGCTATTAAAAGAGGGTGGATTAATTCCATATGCAAAAGAGAAAATGAAAGAAGGAAAATAGTTTGAAACAGTATAAAATTGCTCTTATTAGAGGGGATGGCATAGGCCCTGAGATTATAGATGAAGCTATAAAAGTGCTTGACGCGGTATCTAGTGAGGAAGGGTTTGAGTTAAACTACAATGATCTTTTGATGGGTGGCGCAGCAATTGATGTTTTAGGAGAGCCACTGCCTGAGGATACTGTGCAGGAGTGTTTGCAATCTGATGCTATTTTATTTGGGGCAATTGGCGGGGAAAAATGGGATAATTTACCAAGAGAGAAAAGACCAGAAACTGGGCTTTTAAAATTAAGAAAAGCATTAGGCGTTTTTGCAAATTTAAGGCCAGCAACCGTTTATGAAGAGTTAATAAATGCAAGTACACTAAAGCCTCAAGTTTTAAATGGTGTGGATATGATGGTTGTAAGAGAGTTAATTGGTGGGATATATTTTGGAACTCCTAGAGCAAAAGAGGAAGATAGAGCTTACAACACCATGGTTTACACAACCAAAGAGATAGATCAAATCGCAATAGCCGCTTTTGAAATAGCAATGAAAAGACGAAAGCAAGTCTGTTCAGTTGATAAAGCTAATGTTTTAGAAGTAAGTCAGCTTTGGAGAGAAAGAGTTGAAATCATAGCTAAAAGCTACCCAGAGGTGAGCCTTTCACACATGTATGTAGATAATGCTGCTATGCAGCTTATAAAAAATCCAAAACAGTTTGATGTCATTTTAACAGGTAATATTTTTGGTGATATTTTAAGTGACGCTGCTAGCATGGTTAGCGGATCTATCGGACTTTTACCATCTGCTTCAATAGGTGGCAGAGTAGGGCTTTTTGAGCCAATTCATGGTTTAGCTCCAGATATTGCGGGGCAGGGAATTTCAAATCCAATTGCTACCATTTTATCGGCTGCTATGATGTTAAGATATGCTTTAAATGAAGAAGAGGCTGCTAAGAGAATCGAAAGAGCAGTAAAAGAGGTTTTAAAAGA
>JAAYLJ010000081.1 GCA_012521935.1 Campylobacteraceae bacterium
AGAGTAAAGCTCTTAAAGATGTTAAATTTTTAGGGGCAAAGCCTGAGGCTATTAAAAAGGGTGAAGATAGACAAGCTTTTAAAGAAGCTATGGAAAAAATTGGAATGGATATGCCAAAAAGCAGATACGCTTATTCGCTTGAAGAGGCTTTAAAAGCGGCAGAATTCATAGGTTTTCCACTAATAATTAGAGCTTCTTACACTCTTGCGGGTGGTGGGAGTGGAGTTGCTTACAATATGGATGAGTTTAAAGAGATTGCTGAAACTGGACTTGAAATTAGCCCTATAAATGAGATTTTGATTGAAGAGTCGTTGTTAGGATGGAAAGAGTATGAAATGGAAGTTATCAGAGATAGTGAAGATAACTGCATCATTGTTTGCTCCATTGAAAACATCGATCCAATGGGAGTTCATACTGGAGACTCAATCACCATTGCCCCAGCTCTAACCCTCTCAGATAGAGAGTATCAAAAGATGAAAGAGGCTTCATTTGCCATCTTAAGAGAGATAGGAGTAGATGCAGGGGGGTCAAATGTGCAGTTTGCAGTTGATCCAAAAAGTGGAAGAACTATCGTAATTGAGATGAATCCTAGAGTTAGTAGATCCTCAGCTCTTGCCTCAAAAGCAACAGGATATCCCATAGCTAAAATAGCTACACTCTTAGCTGTTGGATTTACGCTTGAAGAGATAAAGAGTGATCTTACAGGAAAACCAGCCTCGCTTGAGCCAGCAATTGACTATATAGTTACTAAAATACCCAGATTTACCTTTGAAAAATTCCCTTTGGCAAACTCAACCTTGACAACATCTATGAAAAGTGTTGGTGAGGTTATGGCGATAGGCAGAACTTTTAAAGAGTCATTTCAAAAGGCACTCTGCTCAATGGAGATGGATTGGAGTGGGTTTGAAGAGATTAAGTGTAGTGATGAATTTTTAATTAGTGAGATAAGAAGGCCAAACTTTGAGAGAGTGCACTATATAGCTGAAGCATTTAGAAGAGGTTTTAGCGTAGATGAAGTTCATAAATTTTGCCAAGTAGATCCATGGTTTTTAAATGAGTTTAAAGAGATTATAGATTTTGAAAAAAAGATAGATATGGATATTTTAAATAATCCAACTCTTTTTAAAGAGGCAAAAAGTATGGGCTTTTCAGATAGAATGATAAGCTCGCTCATAAACAAGCAAGACAATTTAGACTTAACGCAAAATGATATATATAGCGCTAGAAAAAGATGGGAGATAGGGCTTGATTACCTAAAGGTTGATAGCTGCGCAGGAGAGTTTGAAACAGATATTTCATATCTATACTCTTCAACAAATAGTTCTGTTTTGGCTAAAGAGGTAGTTAAAAAAGATGATAGAAAAAAAGTTATGATTATTGGTGGTGGGCCAAATAGGATTGGGCAAGGGATTGAGTTTGATTACTGCTGCGTCCATGCTGCTTACGCCCTTAAAGATTTAGATATTACTACCATTATGTACAATTGCAACCCTGAAACTGTATCAACAGATTATGATACTAGTGATATTTTGTATTTTGAGCCAATAGATTTTGAACATGTTAGAAGTGTTATTGAAAGAGAAGATCCAGATGGAGTCATAGTTCATTTTGGAGGGCAAACTCCTTTGAAAATTGCCAAAAGACTCACTGTTGTTGGGGCAAATATCATTGGAACAACAGCTAGGGTTATAGATTTGGCTGAAGATAGAGAAAAGTTTTCTAAATTTTTAAATGAGCACAGCATCAAACAGCCCAAAAATGATACCGCCACTAGCGAAAAAGAGGCTTTAGAAAAGGCTGATAAAATTGGCTATCCAGTGCTAGTTAGACCAAGCTATGTTTTAGGTGGAAGAGCCATGAGAACAGTTTATAGTGAAGGGGAGTTAAAAGAGTATATGAGTGAGGCAGTTAGCGTTAGCCATAACTCTCCAGTTTTAATAGATAAGTTTTTAGATAATGCAATAGAGCTAGATGTAGATGCTATATGTGATGGGAAGAGTGTTTTCATTGGTGGAGTGATGGAACACATTGAAGAAGCGGGGATACATAGTGGAGATAGTGCATGCTCCTTGCCAGCCATAAACATTAGCGATAGACTTTTAAAAGAGGTGAAAGAGCAGACAAAAACAATCGCATTAAACCTAGGCGTGGTTGGACTTATGAATATCCAGTATGCCATCTATAAAGATGAGCTTTATATGATTGAGGTGAATCCAAGGGCAAGTAGAACAGTCCCATTTGTTAGCAAAGCTACTGGAATCCCTATGGCAAAAGTTGCAACTAGAGTGATGGTTCAGGGCAACTTAAAAGAGGCGCTTGAATATTATGATACTTTTAAAAGTGTAGTAGAAATTGATGGGATATTTGAGCCAAAGATAAAAGATTTAGTTGCAGTAAAAGAGGCGGTATTTCCTTTTAGTAAACTTCCTGGAGCTGATCTTATCTTAGGGCCTGAAATGAAATCAACTGGTGAAGTAATGGGCATTAGTGACTCATTTGCAGCTTCTTTTGCAAAGAGCCAAATAGCTTCATTTAACACCCTTCCAACAAAAGGAACCATCTTTTTATCTTTAACTGATGAGGATAAGGCTATGGCAAAAGAGATAGCAAACTCATTTATGAATCTTGGATTTAAGATAGTTGCAACAAGTGGAACGCATAGAGTTTTAAGTAGCTTAAATATTGAGGCGGACTTTGTATATAAGATTAGTGAAGGAAGGCCAAATATAGAAGATAAGATTAAAAATAAAGAGATAGATTTAGTGATAAACACAAGTGATAATAAATCAAGCAAGGATGACGCTAAAAAGATAAGACAATCTGTGCTTAGATTTAAAATCCCATACTTTACAACTGTAGCAGCAGCTCTCTCAGCAACAGAGGCGATAGTTGCCATTAAAGATGAGAGCGCACTTGAGCCAAAAGCGCTTCAAGATTACCTTACAAGATGAGTAAAGATTTAATCTATCTTGCACAAACAGATACAACGGTTGGGTTTTTATCTCAAAATATGAGAAAACTCAACCAAATTAAAAATAGAGATTTAGATAAACCTTGCATAATTTGTCTTTTTAGTAACCATGAACTTAAAAAAAGAGTAAGAGTTCCAAACTTTCTTAAAAATAGAGTAAGAAGAGCTAAAAAAACAACTTTTTTATATCCAAATGAAGTTGCAATTAGAGTTGTAAAAAATGAAAAACATAGCTCTTATTTTAAAAAATTTGGTTGGATTTACTCAACATCTGCGAATATATCTAGTAAAAATTTTAATATTGAGTATGCAAAGGAGAAAGCTGATATCATTGTAGAGGATGAGAGAGGTTTTTTTGAAGCCCCGCCATCAAGTTTTTTTAGAGTTGGGAAAAGGAAATTAAGGAGGGTTAGATGATTTATAAAGCGATTAATGCTCTTGTTTTTGGGCTTGCAATGGTTTTAATGATAGATTTTATCCTCTTTATTGGTTTTAAACTTCACTATTTTGATTTTTATGAGATAAAAGAGTATTTTAATGTCTATTTTTTTGATAATCAATCTTTTCTAATAATCCTAACTTCATCACTAATTCTTGGATATTTAATGCTTTATAGTCCATTTCCAAAGTTTTTTCAATCTATATATTTAGCAGTTTTATTAGGAAGTTTAACTATTTTCTATCATCCAATTGGGCATAAAGTGGCTCAAGAGTTTTTCACCAAAGAGGATCTTTCTTTTACTATTGGTAAGCAAAATTTTAAAGCAACTCTTTTATATGAGGGAAGAGATAAAATTTATATTAAAAGAGACGAAATTGAAAGGGTAATTGTGATTAAAAAGGAGGATTTAAAGTAGTTTTTTTATAGCCAAACTAGCTAAAGTTAAACCAAAGCTACCTGTTACTCCAACAAAGCTTCCAAGCTTTTCTATCTTCATAACTTCAGATGAATACACTACTTCAAAATCCCCCCTAAATCCACTTTTACGCAAAATAGATCTAAATTTTTTAGCTAATGGATCTCCTTTTGTATTCCAAATAGAGTCAATTTTAATTTGAGTAGGATCAATCTTTTTAGCCCCACCCATAGAGCTTATAAATTTACTATTTTCAATGAAAAAAGGAAGGAGTGCTTTAGCGCTTAAATCATCAATAGCATCAATGACTAAATCAAATTTTAAAAAATCAAAACTCTCTATCCACTCTTTATCAATCTTAGTGCAAATTGGAATTATGGATGGGTAGAGAGTTTTTAAGTGGGCAACCTTATACTCTCCTACCGCTTCACTTCCAATTTGTCTATTTTGATTTGAGAGTTCAAATCTATCAAAATCAACCACTGTTATTTGGCTAACTCCAGTTCTAAAAAGAGCGTCTAAGCAAAATCCTCCAACTCCACCTACCCCTAAAAGTAAAACTTTAGAGCCACTTAGCTTTTTAAATGAATTCTCTCCAAAAAGAGACTTTACTCTTTTAAATCTATCCAATTTTGCACTCTTTTAATTGAACTTTTGGCTGTTAAGTTTAGCATTGTTGGGGTTACTGAAACATACCCATCATTTATTGCTTTTAAATCACAACTTCTACTGACGCTAGACTCCCAACCAAGGGATGGCGCGCCAATCCAGTAGTATTCTAATCCTCTTGGGTTTCTATATAGATGAGCTTCATTTCCATAATCTCTTTTTCCATATGAGGTTATTTTAATTCCATTTGATTTTGAGATAGGCAGATAGGGTATATTTATATTTAAAAATTCTCTCTCTTCTAAAGGATACCCATCTTTGAAAATCTTTTGAACTATATCAAATATAGTTTTTTTAGCCAGTGCAAAATCAAAAATATTTAAATTCTCATCCCCTTTTTCAAAAACTTGAGAAATCGCAATGGAAGGAATGCCTTGTAAAGCCCCTTCCATAGCTGCCCCAGCAGTTCCACTATAGGTTATATCCTCACCCATATTTGCACCTAAATTTATCCCGCTAACTATTAAATCTGGAAGACTATCTTCACAAAAAAGTGCATTTAATGCTAAATATATGCAATCGCTTGGCGTTCCATCATCTAATTTAAAAAAATCATCACTAATTTGTACAAATCTCAAAGGCTTGGTTAAAGTTAGCGAATGTCCGCAGGCTGATTTTTCAGTAGTTGGCGCAACAACTGTTATCTTTGCTAGTGGAGAGAGAGCTTCCACTAAAGCTTTTAGCCCAGGACTTTCAAAGCCATCATCATTTGTAATAAGAATTCTCTTGCTCAACTGCTTCCTTTAAAAAAAGGGATATTATAGCAAAAATGCCTATATATCAAGGAGATTTATAAAGTTACTTTGATACAATTGTGTTAAAAAAGGAATAAAATGGCACCTACGCTAAAAGCTACAGTTAAACTAACCAAAGATTGGAAAGGTTGGTATATTGAGATTTATAATCCTGAGAGTGACGAAAAATTTGAGTGTAAAGATGTTGACTCTTTTGAAGAGACTATGATGCAAATATCAACCAAATATTCTGATCCAATTGAAAAAGTAGATTGGATATGTGAGGAAAATGTTCATCCTGCAATGCTCGATGATTTAAGATCAAAAATGCAAGCTATGCAGGAAAAGTATATGAAAAGTGAAAAATGAAACTTTTAGTAAGTTCATTAGAAGCTTCAGCAAATTTACATTTAAAATCTATCTTAAACCATTTAAATGATGTAGAGCTTTTTGGGATTTTTGATCCTAATTTTGGAAAGCCATATCTACCATCATCTGCATTTTCTGTAATGGGATTTTTAGATGCTTTGCCAAAAATTTTAAAAGCTAAAAAAAGCATTGAAGAGTTAGCTAAGATAAGTGATGGGGTAGATAAAGTTTTACTCATAGATGGTCCTGCATTTAATATTCCTCTTGCAAAAGCTATTAAAAAAAGAAACCCAAATTTAGAGATAATTTACTATATACTGCCTCAAGTTTGGGCTTGGAAAGAGAAAAGAGTAGCTAAGGTTGAAAAATATTGCGA
>JAAYLJ010000082.1 GCA_012521935.1 Campylobacteraceae bacterium
AAGAGGCAAATTTAGTAAAATCATCTTTTTCTGTTGCCTTTTTAGATACAGCCATAGCGCTTATAGCTGGGATAGTGATTTTTTCTATAATATTTAATTTTGGAGCTGAGCCATCTCAAGGAGCTGGACTTGTTTTTATATCTTTACCTCCACTTTTTAACCAAATGGGATTTGCTGGAGTTTTAATTGGGTTAGCATTTTTTATAGCACTCATTTTTGCTGGATTAACCTCCGCAATCTCCATTGTTGAGCCAACTACTAGATATTTGATAGATAGGTTTAAACTAAGTAGGATTAAAGCTCTTACCATTTTAGGAGTTTCAACTTATATTTTAGGAACAATAGCCCTACTTTCAAATGTTGAATCAACAAAATCTTTCTCAACTCTTTTTGGAAAAGGGATGTTTGATTTATTAGATTTTACAACCTCAGCCATACTTCTTCCACTTGGTGGACTTGCGATTGCAATATTTGTTGGGTTTGTAATGAGAAAAGAGGATCTTTTAAAGTTGCTTGGTAAAGAGATGAGTACGCCAGTATTTAACACATGGTACTTTTTACTAAAATTTATCATACCAGTTTGTATAACCATAGTGCTTATAAATGAACTCTTTTTCTAATTGGAGGTAGTGTGCAAAATTTAGAGTTAAAAAATATCATTACAATTGATGAAAAAAGATACTTAGTCTCAACTATATCAACTCCAGTTAGACACGCTTGGTTTAATGAAGATGAAAAGAAAATTGTTTATGAAACTATGGTTTTTGAAGTTGTAAATGATGAAGTTATGCACGATAAGCCAGTTTTTAATGAAAGATACCATACAGCCGAAGAGGCTATCGCTGAGCATGGCGCCTTGATTAGTTCTCCAAAGGAGTATTTTATCTTTTAAGAAAATGAAAAATCTTTTCTTTTTTTTAATTCTTTCTACCTCTCTCTTTGCCCAGATTAGTGGGCAAAGAGAGATTTTACTGCTTCAATCTTATCATCAAGGCTATAAATGGAGTGATGATATAAGAGAAGCAGTTGTAAAAACCTTTAAAAATTATCCAAATGTAGAAATTACCACTTTATATATGGATACCAAAAGAATCTCAACAAATGAGTATTTAAACTCTTTAGCCAAAGTGTATGAAAAACAGTTTATTGATAGAGAGTTTGATCTAATATTAGCTGCAGATAATGTTGCTTTAGATTTTGCATTAGAGCATCACAAAAAAATTTTTAAAACCTCTCCAATAATTTTTTTAGGAATAAATGATTTCAAAACTAGATTTGCCTCACTCATTGAGGACAACAATCTTGTAACTGGCGTTGTAGAAGAGGTTGACATAGTTCAAACAGTTAAAGTTATGAAATCTATGAATCCAAATTTAAACCATATTTTAGTCTTAAATGATAAAAGTGAAACAGGCTTAGCTGTTAAAGATGAGTTAAACGCAGTTTTACCTCTTTTGCCAAAAGGGATAGATTTAGAATATATAGATAATTTAGATATGAAAAACATCACACGAAAAGCTAAGTTTTTAAATCCAAAAACATCTGCGGTTTTGTTTTTGCTTTTGTTTAAAGATAGTACTGGCAAATATTACACATATAAAGAGAATTTAGAAAAGGTTTATGAGGCAAGTAAAGCTCCCATTTTTTGTGTATGGGATTTTTATCTTGGAGTTGGTGCCATTGGAGGGATGCTAACAAGCGCTTCTATGCAAGGAGGTACTGCTGCAAATATGGCATTAAAGTATTTACAAGGAGTTCCTTTTGCAAATCTTCCAATAGTCACAAAAAGTCCAAATAGATTTATGTTTGATTTTAATGAGTTAAAAAGATTTAAATATAAAATCCCAAACTATGCAAACCCACATACGGTGGTAAATAAACCATTTTCATTTTATGAAACTTATAAAGCCTTGGTTTGGAGCATTATTTTAATCTCTTTAATAGTTGCAAATTTAATAGCCTTTTTAATTAATAATATTATTAAAAGAAGAAATAGTGAAAAAGCCTTAAAAAGCCAACTTATATTCATTACTACTCTTCTTGACACTGTGCAAAACCCCATATTTTATAAAGATACAAAAGGAAGATATATTGGTTGCAATGAAGCTTTTGCTTCACTACTAAATAGAGCAAAAGATGAGATAGTAGGCAAGACAATTTATGAACTTTTCCCTAAATCTTGGGCTAGGGAGCATGATTTAAAAGATAAAATTTTATTAAAAACTCCAAATTCTAACAGGATAGATGAATCAACTCTTCACTTTCCAAACGCTCCAATGAAGCACTTTATTATCCATAAGGCTAGCTTTTTAAAATCAAATGGCCAAATGGGTGGAATTGTATCTATAATGGATGATGTCACTGATAGAATTCAAGAAAGACAGTTTTTAGTCCAACAGTCAAAGTTAGCTGAAATGGGCGAAATGATAGCAACTATTGCTCACCAATGGAATGAGCCTTTAGTAGAGCTCTCAGCCATAACTCAAGATATAGAAATGGCATTTTATAATGAAGAGATAGATGAAGAGATTATAAAAGATTTTGTAAAAGATTCAATGCTTCAAATCCAATATATGTCAAAAACTTTAAAAGATTTTAGAAATTTTCTAAAACCATCACTAAAAAAGGCTTACTTTGATATAAAAATAGCAATTAGTGATGTTTTGGAGTTAGTTGATAGGCAGGTTTATTATCACAATATAAATCTTAGTATTGATTATGGATTGTTTAAAGGAGAGGTGTTAATTTTAGGTTATGAGAATGAATTTAAACAAGTTTTATTAAACATAATAAACAATGCAAAAAAGAAAATAGTAGCAAAAAACAGCTTGCTCAAAGAGGAAAAAAAGATAGAGATATCTATTTGTGTGCATGAAGAGATGGTGCAAATGAAGATAAAAGATAGTGCAGGGGGGATAAATTCTCATATAAAAGATCATATGTTTGATCCATATTTTACTACTACTAAAAATGGAACTGGACTTGGTTTGTATATGGCTAAAGTTATCATTGAGGATAAAATGGGTGGATCTATAAGGGTTGAGAGTGAGGATGAGAGTGTTTCATTTTTGATAAATATGCCACGCAATATCTCCTCCTCACTCTTAGCAAAAGATAAACTTAACTAACTATAATGTTCTTATGAAAATTTTACTCCTAGAAGATAACTTGCGGTTAAATAGCACTATTACAAAAAGACTTAGAGAAAAAGGCTTTGAAGTTGATAGTTTTAGTGATGGAGAAGAGGCCAATAGTGCGATCGACAATGGATATGGTTGCTATGTTTTAGATATAAATGTTCCCTCATTAAATGGAATTGAGCTTTTAAAAAACATTAGAGAGTATTATCCAAAAACCCCAGTCATAATCATAAGCTCAAGCATAGAGCTTGAAGCCATTAAAGACTCTTACTTTTTTGGCTGTAATGATTATATTAAAAAACCTTTTTACATTGATGAGCTTGAAATTAAGATAGAAAAACTTTGCAATGCAATAACTGATACCATCTCTTTTGGCGATAACTACATCTTTGATGCTAAATCAAGCATTTTAGAACATGACAATAAAAGAGAGAGACTCTCTAAAAAAGAGAGGCTTTTGCTGGAGCTTTTTTTAAGTGACTTGGGAAAAGTTGTCTCTTACGATAAGATTCAAAGTATTGTTTGGGAGGGAAATTTTGCTAGCTTAGACTCCATAAGATCTCTTATTAGAAGAGTTAGAAAAAAGATTCCAGAAAGTTACATTGAAACAGTTGTAGATATTGGTTATCTTTTTAATCCTGATAAAAAATAAAGCTATCATTTAATTGTTATATCACTTTTGTAAAATTTAAAAAACACTCAAAGGATCTCTCATGTCGCTTGATGGACTATATCTTTCATTTTACAATGCAGTATCTACTTTCATACCTAAAAATAGGCGTTTTACAGACCCACTTCATACCATAACTTATGGAACTGATGCCTCTTTTTATAGGTTAGTGCCAAAGATTGTTATCATAGCTGATAGTGCGGATGAGGTAAGTCTTATATTAAGACATGCAAATGCTTGGAATTTGCCAGTTGTTTTTAGGGCTGCTGGAACAAGTCTCTCAGGACAAGCGATCACAGATTCAATCCTCATAGTAACTTCAAGAGATTGGAAAAATATAACCATAAATGAGGATGCCTCACTTGTTAGTCTTGAACCCTCAGTTATTGGAAGTAGGGCAAATGCTGCACTTTTACCATATGAGAAAAAAATAGGTCCAGATCCAGCTTCCATTAATGCAGCAATGATTGGTGGAATTGCAGCTAATAATGCTAGTGGAATGTGTTGCGGGGTAGCAGATAACTCATATAAAACTCTTCATACAATGAAGATTTTATTTTATGATGGAACGAAGCTTGATACTGGCTCAAATGAGAGTAAAGAGGAGTTTGCAAAAAGCCATGGTGATTTTTTAGATAAGGTAAAAAAACTTGGAGAAAAAACAAGAAAAAACAAGGCTTTAAAAGAGAAAATTGATAGAAAATTTAAAATTAAAAATACCTGTGGATATGGATTAAATGCTTTAGTTGATTATGAAGATCCATATGAAATTATCCAACATTTAATGATTGGAAGTGAGGGAACTTTAGGTTTTATTAAAGAGATTACCTTCAAAACAGTTCCAGAGTATGCCAATAAAGCTTCATCATTAATGATTTTTAAAAATATAAAAGATGCGTGCGAGGCTGTAATTACTTTAAAAACCAAGTGTAAAACTAGAGTTAAAGATGCGGAAGTTGACGCAGCAGAGCTTATGGATAGAGCATCATTAAGAAGTGTTGAAAATAAAGCTGGAATGCCAGAGTTTTTAAAAAGCTTAAGTGAAGAAGCGACTGCTTTATTGGTAGAAACTAGAGCAAAAGATGCTAAAACTTTAGATAAAAATATAGAAACTATTAAGAGTAAACTAGCTCACATTGAGCCTGAAATGCCAATTGAGTTTACCAAAGATGTTGCCCAGTTTTCAAAACTATGGGATATTAGAAAAGGTCTTTTCCCAGCTGTTGGAGCAGTCAGAGAGACTGGCACTACTGTTATCATTGAAGATGTTGCATACCCAATAGAATCTTTAGCTGATGCAACTTTAGATTTGCAAAAGCTTTTTAAAAAGTATAATTACGATGAAGCCATCATTTTTGGACATGCACTTGATAGCAATCTTCACTTTGTTTTCACTCAATCTTTTGATGATCCAAAAGAGGTTGAAAGATATGAGAATTTTATGAATGATGTAGCAAGTCAAGTTGCAACTAAATATCAAGGAAGCTTAAAAGCTGAACATGGAACTGGTAGAAATATGGCACCTTTTGTTGAGCTTGAATGGGGAGAAGATGCTTACTCTTTAATGAAAGAGATTAAAAAAATCTTTGATCCAAAAAGTTTATTAAATCCTGGTGTAATCTTAAATGATGATAGAAGAGTTCATCTTAAAAACTTTAAGTTCATGCCAGCAACAAATCCATTGGTAGATAAGTGTACTGAGTGTGGTTTTTGCGCCCCATTTTGTCCTTCAAATGTTCTTACACTAAATCCTAGAGAAAGAATTGCGGCAAATAGACATTTAACAATTTTAAAAAATAGTGGAAAGATGGATGAGTATGAAGAGTTTAAAAAACTCTACCAATATGATGGAATTGAGACTTGTGCTACTTGTTCTTTATGCTCCATCTCTTGTCCTGTTGGTATAGATACAGGTAAACTTACTAAAATCTTAAGAGAAGAGGGCATCTCTAAAAAAGAAGCAAAACTAGCAAATCAAATAGCTAAACATTATGCCCTAACACTTGGAACTATGGGCTTTGGGCTTAAGGCAGTTAAAGGTGTTAGTTTCATTTTAGGCAAAGAAAATATGAAAAAAGCTAGTCAAAGTTTAAGAAAAATGACTAATAATACTCTTCCTATGTGGAGTGAGAGTTTAACAGATAAAGTATCCTTCAATCCAAATCCTCCAAAATTTAAAAGCGATTTAAAAGTTGTATATTTTTCATCTTGCATAAATAGAACCTTAGCTAATCCTAAGCCGCAAAGTGATGAAAAAAGCATACATGAAGTTTTCCATACCCTTTTACAAAGAGCTGGATATGAAGTAATTTATCCAAAAAATATTAAAGAGTTATGTTGTGGACAGCCATTTTTAAGTAAAGGTTACACAAAAACAGGGTTAAGTAAGAGTAAAGAGCTTGAGGGCGCACTAAGAGCAGCTAGCAAAGATGGGACTTATCCAATAGTTTGTGACATGTCATCTTGCTCAAAAACAACTAGAGAAAACTTCTCTTCAAGCTTAATAATGCTTGATCCAATTGAGTTTGCAATGAAATATTTAGTAGATAAGTTAGAGTTTAAGCAAATAGATGAGCCAATCGCAATCCATCCAATATGTTCAACTAGAAAGATGGGCTTAGTTGATGATCTTGTAAATTTAGCAAAAAAATGTTCAACCTTAGTTCATGTTCCAAAAGATGTAACTTGTTGTGGTTTTGCAGGAGATAGAGGGTTTTTCTATCCAGAATTAAATGCTTCCGCTCTTAGGCACTTAAAAAGTAATATCCCAAGTGATGTCAAATACGCATTCTCAACAAATAAAACTTGTGAAATAGGCTTAAGTGAACATAGTGGCTTAGCATACCGAAATATCATCTATCTACTTGAGAGATGCTCAAGATAGAAAGAGCATTTTACGCTAAAAAGTTATTTTATAAGCTATGTTTTGTTTAATAATATACATGCTAGAATAAGCTAGCTTTGCTCCAAGCGAGGCTAGCATTTTTTAAAAAGGCTTATGGCATGGAATTTAATCTTGTTGTAGAGGGATTAAAATTCATGGTGCTAGGGATGGGCACCGTGTTTCTTTTTCTCCTGCTTATGGTTTGGATTTTAAAACTTCAATCAAAAATAATCACAAAATACTTCCCGCAAAAACCTGAACAACCTTCACAATCTTTTAACGGTGCTTCTTTAGCTAGCGAGAATAAAGATGCTTCACTTGTTGCAGTAATAACTGCGGCAATAGAAATGTTTCGACAACAACATAAAAAATAGGTAAGAGAGATATGGCAAAAAAATATATCGATATTATGGATACCACCTTTAGAGATGGGTTTCAATCTGTTTTTGGTGGTAGGGTGTTAATGGACGATTTTATGCCTGCTGTTGCAGCAGCTAGAAATGCTGGCATTACGCATTTTGAATTTGGTGGCGGAGCTAGATTTCAAAGTCTTTATTTCTACTTAAATGAAGATGCCTTTGAGATGATGGATAAATTTAGAGAAGTAGCTGGAAAAGATGCAAATTTACAAACCTTAGCAAGAGGGGTTAATACCGTAACTCTTGATACAGGAAGTAAAGAGATCATAGACTTACATGCAAAACTTTTTAAAAAACATGGAACAACTACAATTAGAAATTTTGATGCATTAAATGATGTTGAGAATTTAAAATATAGTGGTGAGAGAATAGTAGCTCATGGATTAAATCATGAAGTTGTAGTTACATTAATGGATTTGCCACCAGGCTGTAGTGGCGCTCATGATGTGCCATTTTATGAAAGAACTTTAAGAGAGATTTTAGAAGCAGGCATTCCATATGATAGTGTCTGTTTTAAAGATGCTAGTGGAACATCTAGCCCACAAAAAGTATATGAAACAATTAAAATGGCTAAAAGTTTTTTGCCTGAGGGTACTCATGTAAGGCTTCATACTCATGAAACTGCTGGAGTGAGCGTAGCTTGCTATTTGGCTGCGCTTGAAGCTGGAGCTGATGGGATAGACTTAGCAGCAAGTCCAGTAAGCGGCGGAACTTCTCAGCCAGATATTTTAACAATGCTGCACGCAGTTAAAGGAAAGCCATATGATTTAGGCGGCCTTGATATTGAAAAGATTTTAAAATATGAAGAGGTTTTACAAGATTGCTTGAGGGATTACTTCATGCCTCCAGAGGCTATTCAAGTCTCTCCCTTAATCCCATTTTCTCCAATGCCAGGCGGCGCGCTTACAGCAAATACTCAAATGATGAGAGATAACAATATTTTAAATAAATTCCCAGAAGTTATAAAAGCGATGAGAGAAGTTGTTGAAAAAGGTGGATATGGCACAAGCGTAACTCCTGTTTCGCAATTTTATTTCCAACAAGCTTTCAATAATGTAATGTTTGGCAAATGGGAAAAGATAGCTGATGGGTATGGAAAAATGGTTTTAGGATATTTTGGAAAAACCCCAGTTAACCCAGATGAAGAGGTTGTAAAACTAGCTTCAAAGCAGTTAAATTTAGAACCAACAACTAAAAATGCAATTGATATTGCAGATGAAGATGAGACAAAATCCATCAAATACGCTAAAGCTTTACTAAAAGATGAAAATATTGAACCAAGTGAAGAGAATATTTTCATCACACTTGCTTGTAAAGAAAAAGGAGTTGCATTTTTAAAAGGTGAAGCAAAAGTTAATGTAAGAAAAAATGAACCAACAAAGAGCGAAAAACCAGTAACTAGCAGTGAAAGTGGGCTATATACTGTAACAGTAAATGGAGTCTCTTACAATGTAAAAGTATCTGAGGGGGCAAATGTAGAAGAGATTACTAAAGTTGCTCCACAAAGTGTCCCTGCGGCAGCAGTTCCAGTAGAATCATCTGGACGAGGAATTGAGGCTAGTCTTCCAGGATCTGTTTTTAAAATTTTAGTAAAAGTGGGAGATAGCGTTAAAGAAGGACAAGCTGTTGTCATACTAGAAGCAATGAAGATGGAGATAGAAATTCCAGCGCTTTGTGATGGAGTAGTTAGTGAGATAAAAGTGGCTGTTGGCGACTCAGTTGATAATGGTCAAGTATTGGTGGTTTTGTAAGATGAAAAGTGGAATCTTAAACTTAATAGCTGTTCTCTTTTTTAGCCTGCTTCCTTTAAATTTAAATGCTAATGCGCCTGCTGCTCCAAGTTTTGAGCAGACAAAATATGAGCCAAAAAGCATGAAAGAGCTAATTACTAGTTTTTATGAAACTACTGGAATTTACTCTTTTTTAAACCCACAAGAGGGATTAACCGACTCTAGTGGCGAAGAGATAACTGCTTTTAGTCAAAGATGGGGAAGAATTATAATGATAGGGGTTACCTTTTTGCTATTTTATTTAGCAATAGCAAAAGGGTTTGAGCCTCTTCTTTTAATACCAATTGGCTTTGGAGGATTGCTTGCAAATATCCCAATTGCCGATATAGCTGGGCCAAATGGATTTTTGGGCATTATTTATAATGCGGGGATTGCGAATGGGCTCTTTCCTCTTATAATCTTTTTGGGGGTTGGAGCTATGACAGACTTTGGACCACTAATAGCAAATCCAAAAACCGCACTCTTAGGAGGTGCAGCCCAACTTGGGATTTTTGGA
>JAAYLJ010000083.1 GCA_012521935.1 Campylobacteraceae bacterium
GATGTTAAAGCTAGGTTTGAAGCGCAAAATTGGATAGTTTCTAGGATTAATGGACATGATTTTGATGAGATAGATTTTGTTTTAAAAGAGGCTAAAACAAAGTGCAAACCAGTGCTTATAATAGCTGATACTACCATAGCAAAAGGCTCTTTCTCACTAGAAGGCAGCCATCACTCTCATGGCGCGCCTCTTGGAGAGGAGGAACTTAGCGCTTCAAAAACTAAGTGCGGATTTAATCCTAATGAGCATTTTTGCATTGATGAGGATGTGAAGGCAAGATTTAGAGTAGCCTTTGAAAAAGGGGATTTAGCTCAAGCAAAGTGGCAAGATATTATAGATAATAGCTTAAGTCATGAGCAGAAAAATTTATTAGAAAATCTTTTAAATCCAGATTTTGAAAAAATAGAGTGGCCTAAATTTGAAGCTGGTAAAAGTGTAGCAACTAGAGATAGTAATGGAAAAATAATAAATGAGATAGCAAAGGTAATTCCAGGATTTTTGGGAGGAAGTGCCGATCTGTCTCCCTCTAATAAGAGTGAATTAAAAAGCATGGGTGATTTTCCAAGGGGAAGAAATATCCACTTTGGGATTAGAGAACATGCGATGGCTGCCATAGCAAATGCTATTTCACTTTATGGTTTATTTTTACCTTTTAGTGCAACATTTTTTATATTTAGCGACTATTTAAAGCCTGCTGCTAGACTTGCAGCGCTAATGAAACTTAAAACATTTTTCATTTGGACGCACGATAGCATTGGAGTTGGAGAAGATGGGCCAACGCATCAACCAATAGAGCAATTGACTCAATTTAGAGCTTTGCCAAACTTTTTAGTTTTTAGACCAGCAGATGGAAATGAGAATGTAAAGTGCTGGCAAATGGCATTAAAACATGAGGGACCATCAGCGTTTGTATGCTCAAGACAAGGGCTTGAAGTGTTAAAAGATGGAAAAGATTTTGGAGATGTAGAAAATGGTGGATATCTTGTAAAAGAAAGAGAAGGAGCAAAGGTTACCATTTTAGCTACTGGAAGCGAGGTTATTTTAGCTCTAAAGAGCGCTTGCTTACTTGAAGAAGAAGGAATCTTGGCAAATATAGTAAGTATTCCTTGTTTTAAAATTTTCAATAATCAAAGTGATGAGTATAAAAAAAGAGTGATTCTCCCTTCAACTAAAGTTGTAGCAATTGAGGCAGGAGCTGGGCTTGAGTGGTATAGATATGCTTCAGTAGTGATTGGAATGGAGAGTTTTGGAGCAAGTGGCGAGGCAGGAGATCTTTTTAAACATTTTGGATTTAGCCAAAAGAGTATTTGTAAAAAAATCTAAGAGTTAGTATGAGTTACAAAGCAGCAATTTTTGATTTAGATGGAACTTTGCTTGATACTTTAGAAGATATTGCAAGTAGCGCTAATTTTGCACTAAAGAGTTGCGGAAAAAAGCCAATAGAGCTTGAGAGGTACAAATTTCTTGTAGGTGAGGGTGCAAAAAGGTTAATGAGTGAAGCTTTGGGAGAAGAGAAGGATGAAAGGTTAGCTAAAAAGCTACTAGAAGCCTTTAAAAGTGACTATGCCCTAAGGTGGAAAAAAAATAGCAAGCCATATGAGGGGATAGAAGAGATGCTAAAGAGCTTAAATAAAAATGGCTTTAAAATGGCAGTTTTATCAAATAAGCCAGAAGAGTTTGTAAAAGAGTGTGTGAGGCACTTTTTTGATGAAGAGATGTTTGAGTATATTGGCGGGGAGCATGATAGATTTCCAAGAAAGCCTGACCCCTCAGGTGCATATGAAGCTTTGAAATATTTAAAAGTAGATCCAGACAGAGTCTGTTTCATTGGAGATACAAAGATAGATATGCTAACAGCTAGAAATTCAAATCTTGATGGATTTGGAGTTTCATGGGGTTTTAGATCTAAAGAAGAGCTTTTAAATCATGGTGCAAAAAAGGTATTTGATACAGCCTTAGAGCTTGAGGAGTACCTTTTGTCAAACAATCATTAAGCTTAAAGTAAAGTTTGGGTACAATCTCTCCTTTAAACTTTAAGCGAAAGTATGGATATGATTTTTGAACATGAGATTCCACAAGGAAGCAGGCTTTATTTTGGAAAGAGTGCAGAGCTTAAAAGAGAGATTGAAACCTATGCTGCAAAACTACTTTCCCAAGAGGGTTTTGAGGAGATAGTTACGCCATTTTTCTCTTTTCATCAACATCAGCAAGTTGATGAAAAAAGCTTACTTCGTTTTTCTGATAAAGCTAATAGATTAGTCTCATTAAGGGCTGATAGTACTTATGATGTGGTAAGACTCATTTCAAGAAGGCTTGGAAGATCAACTGATCATAAAAAATGGTTCTATATCCAGCCAATTTTTAGATATCCAAGCTTTGAATTTTACCAAATAGGCGCAGAGTTAATTGGAGAGAAAAATATCTCTTTGAGCGTAAAAATAGTAAGTGATTTGTTAAGACATTTTCAGTGTGAGTCTTATTTGCAAATAAGTCATATAGCAATACCTAAAACAATCTCATCTATGTTAGATATTCCATTAGAAGTTTTAAAAGCTGGAAAATTAGAAGCATTACTTTCTCACAAAGAGCCATGGTTAAATGCTTTAGCAACTTTAGAGTCTATTAAGAAAATTGATGAGGTTATAGAAATTGTTCCAAAAGAGTTAAAGCTACCCTTAGAAGAGATGAAGGAGTTGGCACTAAATTGTGGGCATTTTAATGTGATTTTAGCACCTTTGTTTTATGCAAAAATGAGATATTATGAAACTTTGTTTTTTAGATTTATATCAAATAATAAAACATTAAGTAGTGGCGGAGAATATACATTTGAAGAGGAAAATTCAAGTGGTTTTGGTATCTATAGCGATACATTGATTGAAACATTGATGAATAGGGAAATGAAATGAGTAAAGCTGATATTATAGTTGGAATCCAGTGGGGAGATGAGGGCAAGGGAAAGATTGTTGATAGACTTGCTAGAGAGTATGATGTGGTTTGCAGATCCCAAGGAGGACACAATGCAGGGCACACCATATGGGTTGATGGAGTAAGATATGCTCTTCATTTAGTGCCCTCAGGAGTGCTAAATAAGCATGCTATTAATATAATTGGAAATGGGGTTGTTTTAAGTCCTACTTCAATCATTGAAGAGTTAAAACAGTTTGAAAACTTAGAGGGCAGACTTTTTATAAGCGATAAAGCGCACTTAAATCTACCTTATCACTCCTTAATTGATCAAGCAAAAGAGAGAATGAAAGGTGATAAAGCCATAGGTACGACAGGAAAAGGCATTGGGCCTTCTTATGCAGATAAGATAAGCAGAACTGGGCATAGAGTGGGAGAGCTTTTAAATCCAGAAAAATTAGCCAATTCAATAGTAGAAAATTTTAAAAATCTTGAGCCAGTTATGAAGGCTTTAGGGATAGAAATACCTACTTTTAAGGAGTGCTTAAAAGATATTTTAGAGTATAAAAAGAGCCTTGAGCCTTACATTGCAGATACAACTCAAATGGTTTGGAAAGCTTTAGGTGAGGATAAAAAGATACTATTAGAAGGTGCTCAGGGTACTTTGCTTGATATTGATCATGGAACTTATCCTTATGTAACAAGCTCAAATACTGTAAGTGCTGGGGCTTGTACGGGGCTTGGAATTAGCCCAAAAGATATAGGTAAAATTTTAGGTATTGTAAAAGCTTATACAACTAGAGTTGGACATGGGCCATTTCCTACTGAAGATAATGGAAAAGCTGGAGATATTATGGCTGATGTTGGAAAAGAGGTTGGAACAACTACTGGAAGAAAAAGAAGATGTGGATGGTTTGATGCAGTAGCTGTTAGACACGCAGCAAGGCTTAATGGTTGTGATAGTTTTGCTTTAATGAAACTAGATGTTTTAGATGGTTTTGAAACTGTTAAAATATGTTATGCTTATGAAAAAGATGGAAAAGAGATTGACTATTTTCCTACAGATTTAACTAAAGTAACACCTAAGTATGAAACTTTATTAGGATGGAGTAGCGTAAAAGGTGTTGAAAAGTTTGAAGATTTACCCAAAGAAGCTAGAGAGTACATTGGGCGCATTGAAGAACTTACTGGAGTTAAAGTAGAGATAATTTCAACTTCACCAGAGCGAGAAGATACAATCATCCTTTAAAAGGGAGAGTATGCATAAAAAGTATGGCGCTGTAGTTAAACTAAAAAAACAGACTTTAGAGCAAAAAGAGAGCGATTTATTGCAAGCACGTACTATTGTTAAGAAAATTGAAGAAGATATTGGAAAGATAACTAAAGATATAAAGGGGCTTAATGCTCCTAAAGAAGGTACTTATAACTCATTTTTACAAATTAGAAATTTAGGTAATGATTTAATGAAACAAAAAGAGTATCTTTTGCTTAAAAAAGACAATGCACAAAATCAAGCAAACAAATGTTTGTA
>JAAYLJ010000009.1 GCA_012521935.1 Campylobacteraceae bacterium
AAAAAACCTTCGTATAAAGAGCTAATTGGCATTGGGGTAAATTTAGATAAAGGAAATGCCCAACAAGAGCTAGTTGAAGAGCTAGGAGTACAAAACCTTCTAATAAGAGTTTTTTTAAGTGACATAAAAAACTTAGACTCTTATGTGAAATTTGTAGAAAGTTTTAACAGAAAATCAAAAAAAATATTGTGATAAATGTAGTGCAAGATGGTTTTAATTCAAGAGAAATGGACAATTTAAATCAAAATATCGAACTTATTTTCTCAAAATTTAAGGACATTTCATCAACTTTCCAAATAGGAACTGCTATTAATAGACTAAAATGGGGCTTTAGCTCAGCTAGTGGTTTTATTGATTTCTTTAAAGTTGCACAAAAAGTTAGAGATGAGAAGTTTCCACATATTAAACTTTTAGGCCCTTCGGTTATAGATTTTGAATACTACTATAATGTAAAAACTATGTTCACTCGCAAAAAAATAAACTACGATAAAACAAGTGCACTTTTGTATGTTGATAGGCGAGGAAGCCCTAAAAATAGACAATATGGCATCTTTGATTTGAAAAATAAAATTGATTTACTCTATGCACTCGTCAGATTAAGCCCCAAAACAAAAAGCGATGAAATCTACATCACAGAAGTAAACTGGCCCATCAAAAACAGCGCTCCATACGCCCCTACAAGCGAAAAAGAGTGTGTGAGTTTAGATGAGTACACAAAATACATGCTTGAGTACTTTCAAATAGCGAAAGAAAGTAAAAAAATATCAAAAGTTTTTTGGCATCAGTTAATAGCCCCTGGCTATGGACTGGTTGACAATAGAGATGGCAAGCTTATTAAATACCCTCAATACTTTGCATTAAAAGAACTTTTAGAAAAAATTGATTAAAACAGTCCCTGTTTTTCATGCCACTTATGGCATAATTAATTAAAAGGATTTAAAAATGACAAGAATAGAGTTTATAAAAAAAATTGAAGAAAGACGAAAGCAGCTTGACATTACTATTGAAAATCTAGCAAAACTTAGTGGCTTAGGCACTAGAACTGTTAATAGATTTTTTGCTGGGGAAGATGTAAAATTAAGCACTGTTGAAAAAATAACAACATTCTTAGGTACTAACTTAGCAGGAGATGAAAAAGTAAGCATAAAAAAACTTAAAAAAAATAGAGCAGCCAAAAGAGCTCTGTTTATGGCATCTTTAGTGCAAAGTACTTCCGCTTTAGAAAAACAAGGCCTTGAAAAAAAAGAGATTGGAAAGATGACAAAAGAGTTAGAAAACCAATTTTTAACTGGCTTGTACAAAGATAGACTTTGGATAGATTAGTGATAGAAAATATCAAAACTGTAAAACACTCAACACCAATTGATGATATATCTGGACTCATGCTACCAAAAAACAGGGCCTATACGCTAAAGGAGATCTATGTAAAAGAAGCTGAAAATATTGCTATGGCTACTATTAAATATCTTTCACACATACCAGTAAAAAGGGAAGCGCCTTTTACTTATGAGTGGTTTTTAAAATTGCATTTTGAAATGTTTGGAAAAGTATGGCAATGGGCTGGCAAATTAAGACAAGCAGAGCTTTCTATTGGCATAAGAGCTTACTTGATACCAACTGAGCTAAAAAAACTATCTGATGACTTGCATTATTGGGAGGAAAATAAAACTTATGATATTTATGAAATAGCTACAAGGCTACACCATAAAGCCGTAAAAATACACCCTTTCCAAAACGGTAATGGTAGATGGGGAAGAATGCTTGCAAATATATATCTTAGGCAAAATGGGCTAATGCCAGTTAAGTGGCAAGAAGAGCTACTTGCCATAGAAAACCCCAAAAGAAATGACTACATAAAAGCTCTAAAAAAAGCTGATGAAGGGGATTTTGCTGAGCTAATCAAGATGCATCAAAATACTTTTTAATCATAGCTTTCATAATCACTCCATCTTTTATGGAACCAAAACCACTCATCAGGTTTTTCTCTTATGGTTTTTTCAATCGCGCTTGCTTGAGCTTGTGTGGCTAAAAATATATCTTCTTCCATGTTTTCTGTTTTAGGAGTTTCAATTGGAGTGTGGAAAGTTATGATGAAATGTTTATGATCATCAGTTCTAATAAACATTGGGACTATGAGCGCATCCATCTTTCTAGCTAGTATGCTTGCAGCGTGAATATGACTGGTTTTTCTTCCAAAAAATTCAACTTCTATTCCATCATTTCCAGCTCTTTGATCTACTAAAATGCCTAAAATTCTTCTTTGGCTTAAAGCCCTCATCATTGGCCTTAAAGCATTTTTCTTATCTATCAACTCAACATCAAACTGCTCTCTATTTTTACTTAAAATCTTATCCATCACCCTAGAATCAAGCGCTCTTCCCACAACACTTGCTGCCCCAAATCTAGCTGCAATAGTTAAGCCCAAAAGCTCCCAATTTCCATAATGAGCAGCCTGCGCTATGATGGGTTTTTTTGTCTTGATAGCTTCTAGCATGATCTCTTCATTCGCAAAAGTTACCTTACTTAAAATTTTCTCTTTTGTGCTATTTTGATTTTTAATAAAATCTGCCCCATTTAAAGCAAGATTTCTATAACAAGCTTTGATAATTCTCTTTTTTTCTTCCTCGCTCATTGTCTCACCAAATGCCAAATCAAGATTTTTCCTAATGATGCGCCTATGTTTTTTATTAAAAAACCTCGCTGTATCGGCTACTATGTAGAGCAACCTTTTTAAAACCCAAAATGGCAAAACAGATACTAAGGCTTTAAAAACATAAAAGATAGCTAAATAAACTCTATCCATTTAACAACCTTTTTGTAAGATTTGCTATATCTTTTGGGTTAATTTTAGATATGCAGTTAGAGTTTTTGTCTAGTTTTTTTGGATCTATCTCCTCTTTACTATCAATTGTCAAATTTATCTTAGTTTCATAGCTATTTCTCCAAAAAGGAGTTGGTCCATAAATGGTAATGCTAGGCTTATTTATGGCCCATGCCATATGGGTTGGGCCGCTGTCTGGGCCTACTACCACCCTACTTTGGCTAATTAACTCTTTTAATTTATCTAAATTTACTTTTGGCGCTAAGAGTGCATGAGTTGAAGATGCAAGTTCTTTTGCCATTTTTTCTTCTTTTTGTGAGCCATAACAAAGCCATATGCTATGCTCTTTTAAAAGCTCTATATACTCTTTTAAAAGCTCGTTTGGGTAAATCTTGCTTTTCCAGCTAGATCCCAAAACAAGCAGTACATCAACATATGTTGCCTCATTTTTTGCTCTTAAAAGTGGTGGTTTATTCTCTATTTCATATGCTGGGAGACTAAGAGCATTTTGGATTAAAAAAAGATTTCTTTTAATGATATTTTCTTCATATGCTATTCTAAAAGAATTAGTATAAAACCAAGAAGCCGCTGGCTCTCTAATGGACTTCTTGTCAAATCCAACTCTTTTTTTAGCCCTTAAAAGTTTTGTTAAAATTGCACTTTTTAAAAGCCCCTGCAAGTCAAAAGCTATATCGTATTCATTTTTTCTTAGCTTCTTTAAGCTACTCAAAGTAAGCTTTTTTGCCTCTTTGTTTTTAAAAAACTCTTTTAGATTTAGCTCAAAAAGAGTATCTATGTGATGGTGGTTTTTTAAAATTTTAGCAAACCTGCTCTCAACCACCCAGTCAATTTTAGCGTCTGGGTAGTGAAGTTTTATATATTCAAGCACTATCAATGAGTGAACTATATCGCCAATGGCTGAAAGTTTAACTATGACTATTTTCATAAAAAGATTATATGAAACTTTAACAAAATATAGCGTTAAATAGAGTCTCTTCTTTTTTGGGGAAAAATATAGTATTATTAAGAATACATTCCCAATAAAGGAAAATAATATGGAATCAATTCTGCTAGAAGACAATAAACACTGGAATGATACTAGAGCTTATGATGGCTTTATCGGTCGTAAAGTGCTAGGTAAAGCTATCTCATACCTTAGCACGAAACAAGTCATTGCCTTAATCGGTGCTAGAAGAGTTGGAAAAAGCACTTTAGCAAAACTGATGATTAAAGAACTTTTAAAAACAGTGAATGCAGAAAATATATTTTTTATAAATCTTGAAAAACCAGAATTCATACCCTACAAAAAAGATGCAAGCTATTTGAATGAGATATTTGATTCTTATTTGAAATTTATAAATCCAAATATAGAGCAAAAAATATATTTTTTTATAGATGAGATACAAATATTTCAAGGCTGGGAGCTTTTTATCAAATCAAAATATGAAAATAGCAATATAAAATTCATCATCACTGGCTCAAACTCATCTCTTCTTACAAGCGATTTTGCAACAACTCTCACGGGAAGAGTTTTAAAGCTTTTTGTAGAAAGTTTTAGCTTTTCTGAGTTTTTAAACTATAAAAACATACCTCACAGCTCAAAGTTAGAACGAATTACAAATGAGATTCAAATCTCAAGAGCCAAAGATGAGTACCTAAAATGGGGTGGATACCACGATGTGATATCAGTAGAAAATGAGTCTGTAAAAAAAGATATACTGAAAAATATAGCGGAAGACATAATCCTTAAAGACATAGTCCCAAAACACAATATAATAAACTCATCTCAAATAAAAGATCTATTTCATTATGTGGTATCAAACGCAACAACGACCCTAAACTACACAACCTTATCTAGGAAAATAGAAATAGATGCGAAAACCATTAAGGAGTATATTAAATATTTTGAGGACAACTTTTTAGTATCTACTATCTCGTCATATCATACAAAAATAACCCAGCAGATAAAATCAGCTAAAAAACTATACATTAGTGATAATGGTTTTTTAAATTTAGGAGTAAGAAGAAGCCTTGATAACGGGGCAAATTTAGAAAATATAGTGTTTTTAGCCTTAAAGCAACCTTGTAAAGAAGTAGTATATATAAAAGAAAATTATGAGATAGATTTTAAGTGTGAAGATGAACTTATCCAAGTTTCATATAAAATGGACAGTGAAAAAACTAAAAAAAGAGAATTAAGGGTATTTGCAAATTTTGATAAAGAAAAAAGATATAAACATAAAATTATCACTTATGATAAGTCTGGCAGTTTTGAAAATATCCAAATGATTAAAATTGAAGACTTTTTGTTGGATCTGCTAGAAGTTTAGTATCTTCTAACTTTTTCTAAACTCTTGCAAATTTAACAAAATATAGCGTTAAATAGAGTCTCTTCTTTTTTGGGAAAATACATGGATTGCATTTATAAAAACTTGACATGTTGTATCCTAAAAGATACAATATTATTATGTACACCGTCTAGTATGCAAAATTTTAAAGGACTTAACATGAATAAAACGAAGCTCACAGATTTTGACATAACACAATATTTAGACAATAAAGAGACAATAGCAGAATATTTATCACAAGTTTTAGAAGATAAAGATATGGATGAGCTATTAGAAGCTCTTGGAAATATCGCCAAAGCTAAAGGTATGAGCCAAATATCTAGCGAAACTGGACTTGGAAGAGAAAGTTTATACAAAACTTTTCAAAAAGGCACAAAACCAAGATTTGATACCATCATGAAGGTGATAGAGTCTTTGGAGTAAAAATTAAAATATCAGCTTGAGTAAAATCAAGCTTTAATCATCTTAAGTATCTTATTGAAAATTCTCTTTATCTTTTCTCTAAAAGAACTCTTGCAAATTTAATAAAATATAGCGCTAGATAGCGTTTATTTTAGATATAAATAAATCTACACTTAAAATAAAAAGTTTTTTACTTGTTAAACCTTTCAAATTACTATATAATCAATCAATAAAAAAAGGATAAAGCATGTCTGTAGCTAAAACTACAAGAGATTTTGTAAAAAGTGTAGAGTCGGCAAAACTATTTACTTATGATGATATACCAGATTCAAATAAAGCTTCAGTAGCTATTGAACTTAGTCGACTTTTCAAGAAAGGTGTTATAAAAAAAATCTCAAATGGAAAATTTTATAGACCAAAAATTAAAGTATTTGGTGAGATAGCGCCAGATATAAATGAAAAAATCAAAAGCTACATGAAAAAAGATGAGGGCAACAGTTATGAAACAGGCATAAATAGTTTTAGAAAATTAGGCCTTACTACACAAGTTTCAAATGAAATTGTAATAGCCACAAATCAATCATATAAAAAAATCAAAATAGACAATGTCAATTTAAGATTTGTGCCAAAAATAGTAAATGTGAAAAAAGATGATATACATTTAGCTCAAATTTTAGATGCCATAAAAGATATAAAAAAAATACCAGCAACAACGCCAAATGAAGTAATAAAGCATTTAAAAAAGATTATAAAAAAAGAATCTATTAAAAATCAAAATAAACTGAAAAACTTTGCCCTAAAATACAACCCAAGAACAAGAGCGATTTTAGGCGCAATTTTTAAAGAATTGGGAAATAGATTTTATGCTTATGAGCTAAAATTAACTCTAAACCCAACTACTAACTATAACCTTAAGATAGAAAAAGATGTGATACAAGATAGAAAATATTGGAATTTTACATGAAGCTTCACCAAGACAAAAAGGCATTTAAAGACCTAATGGAAGCAACTGCACAATCTTGGCATTCCTACTATTTTTATTGAAAAAGACTATTGGGTAACTTATATTCTAAAAAGATTATCGATAAGTGACTATAGAGAAACGGTTATTTTTAAAGGTGGAACATCTTTGTCAAAAGCTTATAAAATAATATATAGATTTTCAGAAGATATTGATTTAGCAATAATTACAAAAAATATAAATGGAAACACATTAAAAAGATTAATAAAAAGAACTGAAAAAGCATTAGTAGATGAAAATTTTCAAGAAATTGACTCCCCTCAAACATTAAAAGGCTCAAAGTTTAGAAAAACTGTACACCAATACCCAAAAATAACGGAAGGAGATTTTGGGCATGCCAATGAAAATTTGGTACTTGAGTTAAACTCTTTTGCGCAACCCTATCCTTTTCTTAATAAAGCCATATCTAGCTATATTTATGATTTTCTAAATACTCAAAGCGATGAAGCTAAACAGTTAATATTTGATTTTCAATTAGAGCCATTTGAGATAAATGTGCTTGACTACAAAAGAACATTTTGTGAAAAAATTAGTGCGATTGCAAGAGCTTCATTTGAAAATGATGAAGAAAATAGCCAGTTAAAAGAAAAAATAAGACATTTTTATGATATCTATTATTTAATGCAAGAAGATGAGATAAAAAACTTCATAAGAAACAAAGAGATTGCTAAAATGATTAGTGATGTTAGAAATGACGATAAAATGCAATTTGGTTTGGAGTGGACAAACATAAAACTACATTCAACTAATATTTTCAATCAAGTTGAGATTTTAGATGAATTAAATAGTTACTACAATAATATTTTTAAACCTTTAGTCTATTCAAAACTACTTCCAAGCATTCAAGACATAAAAACAAATCTCCAAAAGTTGTCAAAAATACTGCAAGAAAGAGACTTATGACGCTTTTTGATCTATTTTTGTTTTAGCTACATTGTTTTACTAAACTTACTTAAATCTATCCTTTTTCCCAAAAGTAAAGTCTCATCTTTTTGTTGTAAAAGCACTTCTAGGAAAATATCGTTTATGATATATTTTCCTCTCTCAATATTTTTAATAAGCCCCATCTCTTCGAGCGAAACATGGATGTTGTAGAGCGAGCTGGGGCTTAAATTTACAGCATAACCATTTGCTATGGAGTGCAGTACTTCAAAATGATGTTTTTTTTGTTTTGTTTTTGAGATAAGCTCTTCTAAGTATGCTCTATTTTCTAGCAGTGTTTGCGTTAGGGCATTTAGACAAATATCATAATCTATTTTCTTAAAACCTTTGATGATCCCCTCATGATACAGGGCTTGCAAAACTTGCGCGCAATAGTCTGGATGTCCTTGCAAAAACTGTAGCATTTTAAGTACAGACTCATCAAACTCTATGTTATGGTTCAAAAAAGTCTCTTTTGCATATTCGTAAAGTTCATCTACCTCAAGCCCTTCTAGGTTAATTATTTTTGCAAAGTGAAAAAATGGTGAACTTTTAGAAGAAAAAAGCTTTGTCATAATGCTTTCAATACTTCCTAAAAAAACATATCTAACTGCCTCATGATGCTGAATTACTGATCTTATCTGCTCCAACATAAAATCATCACTTATGCGTAAAATGTCTTGAAATTCATCAAACACAAATTTTATATTTAAATTTTTTTTAAGTGAAATTTTTTCAACCACATCCAATGAATGCAAAAAATACTCCCTCTCATCTTTCACGCCACCTTCTAAATGCTTTAGGGTGATTTCACCTATGTCATCTATTTTTATAGATTGAATGTTTTTTAAAAGCTCAGTGATTGATCTTTTAAACTGCTCCATAAATCTATCAATCCCTGCACAAGCGTATGCTTTTTCTAAAATTTGATTGGCAAGCATTGTTAAATTTGTAACTCTTCTTAAATCTACATATATATATTTAAATGATTTTTCATGTTCAAAGAGTTTTTTTACTAAAGATGTTTTGCCAAATCTTCTTGGAGCTTTTATCATGACATGTTGATTATTGTTTAAATATGCTCTAAATATTGGGAGATCTTTTTTTCTATCTATAAAGTCTTTCCCTTTTACGGGGCTTCCTGTTTTAAACATGTTAATCTCCTATCTACTAGATTTATGGATTAATATATCTCATGTTTACTTAGACACATTTTAAGATGGATAAAGGTATCCATTAATTTTATAGATAGATAATTATATTAACTATATTTATTTATAAAAACTAAAATGCTATAATCAATCTATATTTTTAAAAAGGAAAAAGATGAAAAAACTACTGTTTGCTGCTTTGCTTCTGTTTTCGGTTTTAAATGCCGAAGAAGAGTTTGTTTTTAAAGCCAAAGGAGATTTAGCAAGGGAACTTAAAGAACTTTTGGAAAAACATGCAGATGAGGGGACTATTGAGATTGAAAAAGTAGAAAAAGATGAGGAAGGTGGATTTATAAATACTTCAAAAGGAGTTTTGGACATACTTTTTGGAGGCGGAGAGACTAAAGGAGATATAAAGTATGGAGAAGAGCTTTACCAAAGTAGATGTGCAAAGTGTCACGGAGTTAGGGCAGAAAAAAGCAAGTACAATAACGCAAGAAATCTAAATACTTTAAGTAAAGAAGAGCTCATAGAAAGACTTGAGTGGTACTCTAGAGCAACCGAGCAAGGAACCTCTACAAGATTTATAATGGAGGAGCAGGTTATAGGGATGGGTAGAGAAAAGTTTGCTTCCATTGTAGCTTACATACATAGTTTAAATGAAGATGCACCAGTAGTAAAACAAGAGATAAAAACTAAAAAATCAAATCAGGGAAGTTATTTAAAATAAGCCAAGGAGGCAAGAGCCTCCTTGAGTGGAATTAGAATGAATAAAGAGCTTGGAATTTAAACTCGTTATTATCGTCATTGTAATAGCCACTATCTACAAAGCCTTTATCGCCTCTAGCATCAAACATTGAGTAGTGAACTGATAAATCAAAGTTTTTAGAGTATTTATATCCAGCGTCGATATAAGTCTCTCTAGCTTTTAATTTATCGCCTTCTTTATCAGCTCCTTCATAAGCTTGTGCATTTACAAAGCCTACATTTACTCTGTACTGATCCCATG
>JAAYLJ010000084.1 GCA_012521935.1 Campylobacteraceae bacterium
ATAAATAAAACTACTGGTGAATATTAAATCTTATGTTGCGAATCGCCATTGATGCCAAGGGCGGAGACTTTGGACCAAGCCCTATAGTTGAGGGCACAATTCAAGCTCTATATGCTTGCAAAAAAAGCTTTCATGCAATTTTAGTGGGCGAGGAGAGTGAGCTAAAACCGCTTGTTCCAGATAATCTTTTAAAAAACATTAGCTTTGTTCAAGCAAATGAGTGTGTAAATATGGAAGAGTCAGCTAGTGGAGCTATAAAAAAAAGAGATAGTTCTATTTATAAAGCAATCGAATTAGTAAAAGAAAAAAAAGCTGATGCGGTTGTTTCTGCTGGCCATAGTGGCGCTACAATGGGACTTGCAACTCTTAAGATTGGACGCATAGAAGGAATTATTAGGCCAGCAATTGCTACTTTAATGCCCACCCTAAATAGCTCACATACTCTTGTTCTTGATGTTGGGGCTAATGTGGATTGTAAAAGTGAACATCTTTTTCAATTTGCTATAATGGGCGAAGCTTACGCTAAAGAAGTTTTAAAGATAAAACATCCAAAACTAGGATTGCTATCTAATGGTGAAGAGCCTAGTAAAGGCAATGAGACAACTAAAGAAGCTTTTAAAAAAATTAAAAGACTTGACTCATTTGTAGGCAATGTTGAAGGGAATAATATATTTGACGGATCAGTTGATGTGGTTATTTGTGATGGTTTTGTTGGCAATATAGTTTTAAAAACTAGCGAGGGCGTAGCTGAGTCTATAACAAAAATCATCAAGCACAATATTCAAAGATCTGCTGTTGCCATAACAGGTGCAGTTTTAATGCGTAAAGTTTTTAAAATACTCAAAAAACAGGTTGATTATGCAGAGTATGGCGGAGCACCACTTCTAGGAATAGATGGATGCGCTATAGTAAGCCATGGAAAAAGTAATGCAAAGGCGATTAAAAATGCGATATTTCAAGCCATAGCATTCTCAAACTCTACAATAAATAGTCAAATCCAAAATCAAATTGCTCACTATAAGGAAGGCTAATTTATGAGAGTTTATGCATCTTTAAAATCTATTGGTTCTTATGCTCCAGAAAAAATCTTATCAAACAAAGATTTAGAAAAGATGGTGCAAACAAGCGATGAATGGATACAAAAAAGAACTGGTATTTTAGAAAGACGCATAGCTAGTAAAGATGAATCAACAAGTGATCTTGGTGTTAGGGCAGCAAAAATTGCCATCAAAAGAGCTGGCATTAAGCTAGAAGAGATTGATGGTGTAATTTGTGCAACACTTAGTCCAGATTATATGACTATGCCATCAACTGCTAGCGTTATATCTCATAAGCTTGGGATTAAAAATGTAATGGCTTTTGATATTTCAGCAGCTTGTAGTGGATTTGTATATCTTTTAAATCTATCTAAAGCTTTGATTGAATCAAAAATGTATAAAAACCTACTCATAATAGGAGCTGAAAAGATAAGTAGTTTTGTTGACTATGAAGATAGAGCTACTTGTATTTTATTTGGAGATGGAGGCGGGGCTGCGATTGTAAGTCAAACTACAGATCCTAATAAGGCAATATTAGACATAAATGTATCTGCTGATGGAGAGTATGGCGATTTATTAATAACTCCTGGCGGAGGATCTAAAGATCCATGCTCTTTAAATCTTATTGAAAGAAGAGGGCAGTTTATAAAAATGTCTGGCAATGAAGTTTTTAAAATTGCAGTAAAAACTTTAACAAATGATGTCATTGAAATTTTAGAAAAAAATAATTTAAGTGCAAAAGATATTGATCACTTCATCCCTCATCAGGCAAACTATAGAATTATTGAAGCAGTGAGAATGAAGCTTGGATTTGAAGAGTCTAAAACAGTACTTACCATTCATAAATACGGAAACACATCTGCCGCTTCAATCCCAATGGCAATAGATGATGCATATAGTAGTGGCAGGATTAAAAAAGGCGATTTGATGCTGCTAGATACTTTTGGTGGCGGATTTACTTGGGGAAGTGCGTTGGTGCGTTTTGGTGGGGATTAGCCACCAACTAAACGAACACGCACTATATCATTTAAACCTTTTAACTTTTCAATCACTTCATTACTAATTTCACCATCAATATCTAATAACATATAAGAGACCTCTCCCTTACTTTGGTTTAACATATCTTCAATATTGAGTCCATAGTTTGCTA
>JAAYLJ010000010.1 GCA_012521935.1 Campylobacteraceae bacterium
GATGACAGGGTTGAAGAGTTTTACAATAATTTAAAAAGGAATTAAATGAAAAAAGTCTTACTGTTTTTACTATTTTTATCTACTTTTATGTCTGCCCAAACCTTAATACTTGAAAATTTTGAGGCTGATTTGTACAGTAAAAAAGCAAATTTAGAAACAAAAAAAATCTCATTAAATATATATTTAGAAGGAAGATATGTAGATGATGAGAGCCATAAAATAGTTGATGCTTTAAATGTTATTATCGGAAGTTTTTTTGCGGAAGATCTTATCACCTCTAAGGGAAAAAGTTCACTAAAGCAAACTTTAACTAAATTTTGTGAAAAAGAGTATGGGGTGGATATTGATGGAATTTATATTAATTCACTAAAGATTGTTGATAGTGTTGATTTAAATGAACTTATTAGAAAGCTAAAAGAGGCTGGGTGCATTAAGGATTAATTTTTTATGATATCAAACTCTTTGGGTATGTTTGGAGTAAAAACCGAAGCATCAAAATCACCGTTTAATTCAACATTTTCAAATAAAATTTTAACCCTATTTTCCATCTGATCCACATAGCTTATTGTCTTAGGTTTAAAATCATTAAATGTTACTTCATAAGATATTCCATCATAAACTACAACTTTTTTCCCATTTTCAATCTGCTCTTTAAGTAAAGAGTTAATATCAAAAGTTGAATCAATTTTTGCAACTATTGCTTGCTCAAGCAGTGGTTCAACCACCACAACACTCTTTCCATTTACATATACCTCTTTTGGAGTTGGAGAGCTGTATCTCCATAAAGCCTTACCATTTAAATTAAGAAATATCGAGCCCTCATAAGTGATTATGTCTTCATCAGGAGATGTTAGTGTTTGAGTGAAGTTGCCATTTATAGTTTTTAAATCCATTGAAAAAAGTAAAGATATAGTAAAAAAAAGAGATAAAAAAATCCTCATTTTCAGCCTTTTATAAAAATTTTACTAATTGTAGCAGGTTTTTTTCAACGAAGATTTTTAAAAGTAAACATGTGTTACAATCAACATAAAAACGGAAGGTTTGCCAATGTCAAGATCCTTAATCCAAAGAGTATTTGGAACAAAAAATGATAGAGAAGTAAAAAAATATAGAAAAAAAATTGAAGCGATAAATGCACTAGAACCACATTATGAAGCGATGAGTGATGAAGTCCTAAAAGAAGCCTTTAATAACTTCAAAAATGAGATAAAAGAGGGAAAAGTTACCCAAGATGAGATTATAAACGATATTTTTGCCATTGTTAGGGAAGTTAGTAAAAGAACAACAGGCATGAGACACTTTGATGTTCAGCTAATAGGCGGACTTGTTTTGCATGATGGAAAAATTGCAGAGATGAAAACAGGTGAGGGTAAAACTTTAGTGGCGACTTTGCCTGTTGTGTTAAATGCAATGAGCGGTAAAGGCGTTCATGTTGTTACAGTAAATGATTACTTAGCTAAAAGAGATGCTGAAGATATGGGAAGAATCTATCAGTTTTTAGGCTTAAGTGTTGGAGTAATTTTATCTACCATTGATGATGAGGCTAGTAGGAAAGAGCAGTATAGCGCTGATATAACTTATGGAACTAACAATGAGTTTGGGTTTGATTATTTAAGAGACAATATGAAATATAGTGCTAAAGATAGAGTTCAAAGAGAGTATAACTTTGTTATCGTGGATGAGGTGGACTCCATTTTAATTGATGAGGCTAGAACCCCGCTAATAATCTCAGGCCCAACAAATAGAACACTTGATAGCTATAAAAGGGCTAATGATGTAGCTAAAAAACTTGAAAGAGGAAAAGAGGAAGAGCAGGGAGTTTTAACGGGCGATTTTTTAGTTGATGAGAAAAATAGAAGTGTAGTCATGACTGAAACAGGCATTAGTAAAGCTGAAGAGCTTTTTGGAGTTGATAATCTATATAGTATGGAAAATGCAATACTCTCTCATCACTTAGATCAAGCACTTAAAGCCATATATCTTTTTGAAAATGATGTTCACTATGTTGTAAAAGATGGAGAAGTTGTAATAGTAGATGAATTTACAGGCAGACTTAGTGAAGGAAGAAGGTTTGGGGAGGGTTTACATCAAGCTCTTGAAGCAAAAGAGGGCGTAGCTATACAAGAAGAGTCACAAACCTTAGCTGACATAACATTTCAAAACTATTTTAGGATGTATGACAAATTAGCAGGCATGACAGGAACTGCGCAAACCGAAGCAACAGAATTTTCACAAATTTATAAACTAGATGTTGTATCAATTCCAACAAATGTAAAGGTTGAGAGAATTGATCATAATGATTTAATATATAAAACTGAAAGAGAAAAATTTGAAGCGGTTATAAAAGAGATAAAAAGAGCTTACAAGGTGGGACAGCCAGTTTTAGTTGGTACTGCCTCCATAGAAAAGAGTGAGCATTTGCATAGTTTACTTAAAAAAGAGAAAATTCCTCATCAAGTTTTAAATGCTAAAAACCATGAAAAAGAGGCGCAAATCATCCTAAATGCAGGAGCAAAAAGTGCTGTAACCATAGCAACAAATATGGCTGGTCGAGGAGTGGACATAAAGATAAATGATGAAGTAAAAGCTTTAGGTGGGCTTTATATCATTGGAACTGAGAGGCATGAGAGTAGAAGGATAGATAACCAGTTAAGAGGAAGAGCTGGAAGGCAGGGAGATCCTGGGGTTAGCAGGTTTTATCTAAGTTTAGAAGATAATCTTTTAAGAATTTTTGGAAGTGATAGGATTAAATCTATCATGGAAAGACTTGGGATAGAAGAGGGTGAGAGTATTGAATCTAGAATGGTTACAAGGGCAGTTGAAAATGCTCAAAAAAAGGTTGAAAGCTTACACTTTGAGAGTAGAAAACATTTGCTTGAATATGATGATGTAGCAAATGAGCAGAGGAAAACTATATATAACTTTAGAAATGATCTTTTAAATCCTGAATTTGATATTGAGAAAAAACTTGATGAAATGAGGGGCGATTATGTTGAAGATGCCTTGCAAAGATCTGAATTTTTTGAAAATGGTTTAAAAGAGGAGTTTGATTTTCCAAAACTTTTTGCACTTTTATTAAATGAGATGGGTGTAGAGTTTGCATCTGGTGAGCTAGAAGGGAAAGAGTATCAAGAGGTTTTAGACATTGTTAATGAAAGATTAAAAGCTGAGTATGAAAAGAAGATGAGCATTGTTGATAGGGCGCAAAAAGAGGAGATTGAAAGAATATTATATCTTCAAGTTTTAGACAATGCGTGGAGAGAGCATCTTTACCAAATGGATATTTTAAAAACAGGAATTGGATTAAGAGGATACAATCAAAAAGATCCATTAACTGAGTATAAAAAAGAGAGTTACAATCTATTTGTAGAGCTTGTGTGGAGAATAAAAAGTGAGAGCATAAAAACTCTTCAAAGAGTTAGGTTAAAAGATGAAAAAGCTGAAGAAGAGAGAGCTAGAATGGAAGCTATGGTTCGTAAAATCGAACAAGAGCAGACAAAAGGAGCAGTTTATGGAAGAAGCAAAGATGAGAGCACTCCAAAGATAGAAAAAAGAATTCCAAGAAATGATCCATGTCCGTGCGGAAGTGGTAAAAAATATAAGCACTGCTGCGGAAAAAGTGGCCCAAAGCGTGGACTTTTAGCTTAGGTTGATATTTGTCAAAAGTAAAAAGATTTTTAGTTTCTAAATATTTAAGAGTAGATAAAAGTCAACCATTCATAACTGTTAGTGCCTTTTTAGCCTTTTTTGGCGTAGCAATTGGAGTGATGGTGCTCATAGTTGCCATGGCCATTATGAATGGATTTGATAAAGAGTTTAAAAGAAAACTTTTTACTATGAATTATCCAATAACTGTTTCGGGACTCTCTTCAAGTTTTGTTACAGATAAAGATTTAAATGATTTAAAAAAGAGGCTACCTAGTCTTAAATTTAGCCCATATATCAGCACTCAAGTGATGCTTAAAAAAGGTGAAAGCTTAGAGGGCGGAATTTTATTTGGAGTTGATAGCGCTCTTGAGAAAAAGATAAATAGTGTAGTTGAAGAGGGATTGAAAGAAAAAGAGTTAAAAGAGTACTCACTACTTGTTGGAAAGGGACTTTATAGCTCATTTTTACTAGATAAAGGTGACAAAATAACAGTTCTTTTTACTAAGGCTGATTTTAATGGCTTAAATCTAATGCCAAAGATGAAAAGATTTGAGATTATTGATTATTTTCAATCTGGCTTAGTAGCTTATGATAAAGCGTACCTTTATACAGATTTAAATTCACTAAGAAAAGTATTAAACTACAGCAAAGATAGCTTTGATGGGATACATATCCACAGTGATAATCCTTTTGAGGATATAAAAAAGATTAAAGAAGCTTTGCCAACTGGCCTTTATGCAGTTGGTTGGTGGGAGCAAAATGGTAACTTCTTCTCAGCCCTAGCTTTAGAAAAAAGAGCACTTTTCATTGTTTTAATGTTAATAATTTTAGTAGCAGCCTTAAATATAATAAGTTCACTTTTAATGACAGTTATGAATAGAAGACAAGAGATAGCGCTTCTTTTATCTTTAGGGGTTTATAAAAAAGAGATAAAGCAGACTTTTTTTACACTTGGAGTTATCGTTGGTGGTAGCGGGATAGTGTTAGGAGTTATATTAAGCGGCATTGCTCTATTTGCGCTTGGTTCATTTGACATTATAGATTTACCTGCTGATGTGTATGGTTCTTCTAGACTGCCTTTAGAGTTATCGCAAGTTGATTTTTGGTCTATCATCATTGGAGCTGCCATCATAGTGGCTCTATCTTCATATTACCCAGCTAAAAAAGCGACGGAAGTTGATGTTTTAGATACTTTAAGAAATGAGTAATTACTCAACCTCAAGCATCTTTACTCCTACATTTAAATTTTTTACTATCCTATCATGGAGTGAATTTATAATCTCTTTTGCATCTTCTCCATCATCAGGAAAAGTAGCTATATTATCACTATACTCTTCATCTAAAAACTTATAAATCCCTTCTAATACAATATTTGCACCATTCCAATCAGTTCCTGGAAGTAGGGCTACAAAGTTTGTTTTATCTTGAAAAAGAGCATCTGTTTTTCTAAGCATTGCTTGAAAAGTTTTTGCATGATCAATTTTTGGACTATTTTTTAATGAAAAGTAAATTAAAGAAAAAGGCTCTTCATCTATAAGTCCAAATCTTTCCAAAATCGCAATATGGTGTTTTAGTAAAGCAAATAGATCCCTCTTATCAAAAACCACACTAGACATCACAATCTCCTTCCAAACTCTCTTTTTTGTCAATAATATTCTCTAATGGCTCAAAACAAAAGACATTATACCCATTTTGGTGGCGATATTTTAGTGTTAAATTGTGTGCTTTTACAATATTATCTACTATATAAAGCCCAAGTCCTAAACTTTTTATGCTATTGCTTCCTTGTACAAAAGGCTCAAGATAGTGCTCTAATGGGTAAGTTAAGGGGTTTGCATAATTTATAAATCTAATACTTTTTTCATCAGCTATTACTTTAATATGATGATCAAGTGAGTATTTTATGCCATTATCTATCATGTTTTTTATTGCAGTTGCAAATAGTTTAAAATCAACATTTAAAACTATTTCAGGATCAATATTTAAAGTGATATTCTTAGGCTCAACCATCGCTAAATCAATCGCTTCTTGAGTTATCTCTAACAAAGGGTGATCACTAACGCTAGTTAAACCTATGCCAGAGGTTAATCTTTCTATGGAAGCAAACTCATTTATCATTGTTTCAAGCTTATAAAAAACATCTATTAGGCGGTTTTTATATTTACTCTCTTCAAGCATTTCAACAGTGATTAAACCTTTTGTTATGGGGGTTTTAAGCTCGTGCATTATATTTCTTAAAAACAGTTGTCTTGAGTGATTTAAAGCTTTAATTTGAGATACAGCGCTATAAAAAGCAGTGGAAACTTCAGAGATTTCATCATTTCCAAAGGTAGCCTCAACCATATCATCTAAATCCCCTCTAGCAAACTTATCGATTTCAGATTTTAGCTTTCTAAGTGGTCTTAATTTTCTAATAATAAATATATAAATAATTAATAAAACAATAAAAATTGTTGCAAATATAACTCTAATTACATGGTATCTATATGGTTGATAATCATCATCTCTTAATAAAAGAGTGCTATCTTTATGAGCAATTTTAAGATAATGCCTTTTTTCATAAATTAAAATAGCGCTATTTCCAATTTTTGCTTCAATCTCTTCTAGCACTGAAGCATTTTCCAAAACCTTCTCTTTATGCTCTTTATCTGTAACTTCAGTCATTTTATAATCTTTAACCTGCTCATCAAGCTCATCTTGAGTTATGAAGTTATTTAAATGAAATAAAGTAGCTCTAGCAACTATGCTATATTTAGTATTTAACTCATTTGTATAGTTTTGTTTATCAAACTCCATTAACCATAAAAAAGCAAGAAAAATACTAATGGAAGCAAGAAAAAAGATGAAAGTTATACTATAAAATATTGAGGATTTTCTCATTTTAAAAACTTATAGCCTATACCTCTAACAGCATGAATATATGTTGGGTTTTTGGGATTTTCTCCAATTTTTTGTCTAATTCTTCCAATGATAACATCGATGCTTTTGTTTGTAGTGTCTTCACTGATGGCATCGCAGTTATATATGAGCTCTTCTCTGGAGACAACTCCTCCCTCTTTTTTCATCAAATAGCTTAATATTCCATACTCAGCAGCAGTAAGTTGTAGTGGTTTTTCATGAAAATAGATCCCTCTTTGAAGTTCATTTAAAACAAGATCACTTGTTTGGGTTTGAGTTGAGACGACAATAGAGTGTTGCCTTCTTAAGTGACTTTTTATTCTAGCTTGAAGCTCTCTTGGGTTGTATGGTTTTGGAAGATAATCATCAGCGCCATTTTCAAGTGCAGTCACTTTGTCGCCAATGTCATGCCTAGCTGATGAGATAATGATTGGAATGTCGTGCTTTTGTCTAATCTCTTTACAAACATCAAGCCCATCAATGCCAGGGAGAGTTAAGTCTAAAATGACTAAATCAAACTTTCCAGTATCAAGAGTTGAAAGCCCAATGTAGGGATCATGAGCGGTAGTGACTCTCATGTCAAACTGCTCTAGGTACTCTGTTAATATTTCAGCTAATTCAGCATCATCTTCTATCATTAATATTTCTGTCATAGCGAATTATATCACAGAAAACTAAGCCCCCGTGAGAAAACAGGGGGCTTTTAGGAGTTACTTAATTAGTATTGGTGAAATATATCCACCTCTATTTACCCAAACTCTTATTTTCTCTTTTTTGATATTTTCAAAAGCTTTATTAAACTCCTCTAAAGTTGCCACCACAGTTTGCTCAACTTGCAAGATTACATCGCCTGGTTTAAATCCAAATTTCTCAGCTTCTGAGTCATTTTCAACTTCTGTTACTAAAACCCCTTCAATTTTTTGTGGAATTCTGTATTTATATCTTAAATCATCATTCAAGCTATCTAAAAACAACCCTTTAATAAACCTATTTCCACTAGAGTTTTCATTAGTTTCTCCATCCATTTTATCTAGTGTAACTTTTGATGTTTTTATCTTATTATCTCTTTCATATGTCAAAACAATCTTTTTTCCAGGCAAGAGACTACCTACTGTATTTTTTAACTCATTTGCATTTTTTATATGAATATCATCTATTTTGATGATTAAATCACCTCTTACTATGCCAGCTTTTGCAGCTGGGCCATTCTCTTCTGTACCTAAAACTAAAGCACCCTCTTTGTTTGTATAAACCTCTTTCAAGTCACTTGTTAAATCGCCAATTGAAACGCCCATATATCCCCTATCAACTCTTCCATCTTCAATCAATGTTTTAGCAATAGTTTCAACCATATTTGAAGGAATTGCAAAACCAATTCCATTATTTCCTCCACTTCTTGAAAGGATTGCAGAGTTTATTCCAACTAAAGCTCCTCTACTATCAACTAAAGCTCCACCTGAATTTCCTGGATTTATTGAAGCATCTGTTTGGATAAAATTTTCATACTGATTTAAGCCCATTCCACTTTTATTAAGCGCTGAAACAATACCCTTAGTTACCGATCCTCCAACTCCAAATGGATTTCCTATGGCAAAAACTACATCACCTTCTAAAAGATAAGATGAATCAGCAAAAACTATGGCTTGCAAATCTTTTGCATCAATCTTTATGACCGCTAGATCGGTTTTAGGATCTAAGCCTACCACCTTAGCTTTAAACTCTTTACTATTGTCTATTAATGAAACAATGATTTCATCGGACTCTTCAACAACATGATTGTTTGTAACAATATAGCCATCTTTTGAAATGATTACTCCTGAACCTAAAGATGAAGATTTTCTTTGATGTTCAGGCACTTGAAAGCCACGACCAAAAAAGTCTCTAAAAAAGGGATGCTCAAACATATCATAAAAAGCATCTCTTTGCTTTATGGTTTTTGTAGTTGAAATGTTAACTACACTATTTTTTGCATCTTTAATAGAGCTATGAAATGATAAAATAGTATCATTTGAAGATGGAGCAATTCGTTTTGGGCTCTCTTTTGCTTTTTCAAACTCAACTGTTGAGCCATATACAAAAACTACACCCAAGAACAGAATAAGAAATAATCTTTTCATGTGTAACCTTTATTAATTTTTTATCGTAATTATAAAAAAACTAAGTTAATATTAAGTAAATATTTCTTTAAGCTTCATTTAATGGGAAAATCTTACTCTTTTAAAAGCCTAAATAGTGGGATTAAATAGAAAGTTGATTGATTTAGACTAAAGTTTTATGCTATAATCATCATTAGAGTTAATAAATGAGATATTTTAGGAGAATTAAGTGAGCGATAGTTTATATGAAACTTTAGGAGTAGAAAAAAACGCCTCCGCAGATGAAATAAAAAAAGCCTATAGGCGTTTAGCTAGAAAATATCACCCAGATATAAATAAAGATCCAGAAGCTGAAAACAAGTTTAAAGAGATAAATGCAGCTTATGAAATCTTAAGCGATGCCTCAAAAAGAGCTCAATATGATAGACATGGAGACAGCATGTTTGGTGGGCAAAATTTCCAAGATTTTGCACATGCGCATAGTGGAGCAAATTTAGATGAAATTTTAAGAAATATATTTGGTGGCGGAGGATTTGGGGGAGGCTCTAGTTTTGGTGGTTTTAGCAGTTTTGGTGGATTTGGCGGTGGTTTTGATCAGTTTGATGAGATTGATTTGGATGTTAATGCTAAAATCACAATCCCTTTTAATGTTGCAGTTTTAGGTGGAAAACACTCTGTTTCTTACGCAGGAGAGAGTTTTGACATTAAAATCCCTGCTGGTATTAGGCAAAATGAAAAGATGCGCATTAAAAAGAAAGGAAAAAAGTACCAATCCAAACAGGGCGATCTTTTTTTAACTGTTGAGATAGCTCCAAGCCCTCTTTATAGTAGGGATGGAGATGATTTAGAAAAAGAGATGGATATTCCTTTAAAAGTTGCTCTATTTGGAGGTAGTGTTCCAGTTGAAACTTTAGAAAAAGAGATTAAATTAAAAGTAGGTAAAAACACTAAACCAGGACAGCGTTTTAGGGTAAAGGGTTATGGGGTAGTTAATAGAAAAAGTGGAATAAAAGGAGATCTTTACTTAAAGGCAAATATTATTTTACCTGAGGTGGAGTCTATGGATAAAAAATTAGTTGAAGCTTTAGAGAAGTATTTATAGGAGAAAAAAGTGCATACATATGAAGAACCTGTATATTTAATTAGCGTTGTAGCAAAAGTTTTAAGCATTCACCCTCAAACTTTAAGACAGTATGAAAGAGAAGGACTCATATCTCCCTCAAGAACTGATGGCAAGATGAGACTCTATTCTCAAAGAGATATTGATCGTATAAAGATGGTTTTAAGGCTTACAAGAGATTTGGGTGTAAATTTGGCTGGAGTCGATGTTGTTTTACAGCTTAAAGAGAAGCTTGAAGAGTATGAGATGGTTATAGATGAGTTAAAAGAGGAAATTTCTAAAATTTCTCAAAAAGGTACAATTGCTCCTGAGAGATCTTTAGTAAAGAGCAAAAGCACCTATGAGATAATCCTTTTTGGAGAGTAATTACTCGTACAAATCTGTACTTAAGTATCTCTCTCCTGTATCGCAAAGTATCGTTACTATATTTTTACCTTTAAACTTATCAGCCATTAGTTTGCTAGCCCAAACATTGGCCCCAGAAGAGATCCCCACAAGCAATCCCTCTTTTTTAGCTAACTCCCTTGAAGTGGCAACCGCGTCTTCATATGAGACTTGAACTATCTCATTATATATAGATTTATCAAGCACCTTTGGGATAAATCCAGCCCCAATACCTTGAATCTTATGCGGACCTGGCTTTTCTCCACTTAAAACTGCTGACTTGTTAGGCTCAACCGCAACAATATATATGTTTGGATTGTGTTTTAAAAGAGCTCTTCCAATGCCTGTTAAAGTTCCCCCTGTCCCAACAGCAGCTACTAAAATGTCTATCTTTTCATTTAGTGATCCAAGTGCTTCAATGATCTCTTTTGCTGTATTTTTTTCATGAGTTTTTGGATTTGCTTCATTGTTAAACTGCTGAGGAATGAAAGAGTTTTTAGTGCTTTTTGCAAGTTTTATTGCTTCATCAACTGCCCCTTGCATGCCAAGTTCTGGTGGTGTTAGCACTATATTAGCTCCCAAAGCTTGCAATAGTTTTCTTCTTTCAATGCTCATGGAGCTAGGCATAGTAAGAGTTAAACTTAGTCCCATTGATGCACATACCATCGCAAGTCCAATTCCAGTATTTCCGCTAGTTGGTTCAATGATAATGCTACTTTTTGTAACTAATCCATCTTCAATTGCCTTTTCAATCATCCCAAAAGCAATTCTATCTTTTACTGAATGAGTCGGATTAAAAAACTCACACTTTCCATAAATAGCAGCATTTTGACTAACGCTATTTAATTTTAAAAGAGGTGTATTTCCTATCAATTCTCTTATATTTTGTGCAACTTTCATTTTAAATCCTTAGATTGTATAGTTTAGCTGTCCTAACAGCTTTAAGTGATACTCTTTTATATTTGATAATGGTATATCAAAAAAATCTTCTAAAACTTTTTGGCACTCTAAGTAAAAGAGTTTTAAAGGGTCATTTAAATGGCTTTTATTGGCAATTTGCAACTCTCCTTCTAAAGCTTCAATGACACTTAAAATAGATATTTGACTTGGTGGCTTTGCAAGCATATAACCACCCTCTGCCCCTCTAATGCTTTTAACAAATCCCTCTTTTTTTAAAATAGTAAAGATTTGCTCCAAATAATTTAGAGAAATATCGCTTAAATCAGCTATCTCCCTTAGTTTAGTTGGAGTTTTCAAATCTTTACTAGAGAGCTCATAAAGAGCCCTAAGTCCATAAATGCCCTTAGTAGATAAAAGTGCCATTTTTTATCCTAATATATTTTTTAAATCCTCTATCAAATCCTGCGGATCTTCAAGTCCTATGCTAAGTCTTACCACTTTAGGGCTTATCCCCTGTTCATTTAAAGCCTCATTTGAGAGCTGTTGATGGGTAGTGCTAGCTGGGTGAGTGATTAGTGATTTTGAATCACCAATATTCACAACAACGCTAAAAAGCTTGGTTTTATCGACAAGCTCTTTAGCTAAATTTTCATCTTTTAACTCCAAATGAATAAGCCCTGAGCTTAGAGTAGAGTTAAAGTATTTACACAATTTCTCATGGCTTGGATCTGTTTTTAACCCTGGATATAAAATTAATTTCACATTTTCATTTTCACTCAAATATGTTGCAACCTTTAGTGCAGAGTCGCTAATAGCTCTCATCCTAATAGCTAGAGTTTCAAGCCCTTGAATAAACTGCCAAGCATTAAATGGAGCAATTGAAGC
>JAAYLJ010000085.1 GCA_012521935.1 Campylobacteraceae bacterium
TAACAGGGCTTAGCTATCTGCTTCTTGAGGGTGGAACTAGGGGTGCAAAACTTTTAAAAGTAAGTAATGATAAAGATGATGAAAATATGGGAACTATTTTTACAAAACCATCACTTTTATCAAAAGTCGATAAATCTTTTGAATCTATTGTAGAGAAGATTGAACTGCTGCTAGAATCAGCTAATAAAGTTTTAGAAAGTAGTCACTCTTTTGTTAATGAAAACAATATGAAATATGTAGAAGATATCTTAAAAGATAGTGCACAAGCTACAAAATCACTAGCAAATATATCAAAATCTTTAGCTTCTAAAGAGAAAGAGTTAGATCTTATCACAAACAATATTATCATTTTAGAAAAAGAGATTATTGAGGCAGCAAAAGCAGTTAAAAATATGTCAATCTTAGGGGGCGACACAATGCAGTCTGTTAGTAGTTCAGCAAAATCAGTCGAACAAACTATGGTTTTACTTAGCGAAAAGGCAAGTGAGGGTATGTTTGACATATCATCAGTTGCAAAAGATGCAGCTTTGCCTCTTATTAATTCACTTTATGAGATGGAGATTTTGATAGGACAGCTTAAAAGCTTCATTCAAAATTTAGAAAATAGTCCATCAGATCTTTTGTATAAAAAATCAATGCAAGCCCCAGCACCAGGAGAAGAGTTATGATAAGAGTACTGTTTATCGCAATTTTAACAGCATCTATTTTTTCAGGATGTGTTTCTAAGCCAAAAATTCATCCAAATACATCTTTTATAAAGATAAATCTACCAAAAGACATAGAAGAAAGCTTAATTTCTCACGACATTACTCTTGCAATCAATATGCCAACTGGAACTGCAATAAAAAGTAGTAAAATTACATATATAGATAGCAATAATTTAAGAAAAAATTATGCATATCATAGATGGAGTAACTTTTTAACACTTCAAATTCAAGAGTTTTTTGTGCACTCAATTGCAAAAACAAACCTTGTATTTGATGTAGCTAAAGCTCAAAATAGAGTTGATCCAACTTTGATTTTAGAGATAGACATATCTGAGTTTGCGCAGTATATAGATAAAAATGAAAACTCTAAAGTTGTAGTTTCTGGTAGTATGAGATTTTTAAATCCTAAAGAGAAAAAAGCACTATTTAGTAAAACCTTCATCTATGAAGAGAAGATGGAAAATCTTGGAGTTAATGAGCTTAGCTTAGCTTATGATAGGGTTTTTGCGCTTTGGTTAAAAGATACTTTAAAAATAATAGATAATCTAGGAGAGAGTTATGCGCGCTAATGCTTTAGTGGCTCTTGCGGCTTTTGTCATTGTCATTGCTGGAGTTAAGGCTATCCAAACGATAATGGTGCCATTTTTATTAGCAGTCTTTATTGCAATTATTAGTGCGCCACTCCTGCTTTGGCTTGAAAAGCGTGGATTTCCAAGGATTTTAGCTTTTTTAACTGTTACAGCTGGTGTTGTTGGAATTTTAACAGGCATTGGAACCATAGTTGGCTCTTCATTAAATGGTTTTTTAAATACTTTGCCAGAAATTCAGTGGAAGCTAACTAAACTAGCTCAAGAAGGAGCTCTTTGGCTTCAAGGGCATGGTGTTTCCATAGATCTTAACTCTTTACCAACAGGGTTTGATCCAGCAGATGCCATCTCAACGGCTGGATCATTTTTAAAATCTATGAGTCAAATACTCTCAAACTCATTTCTAATCTTTTTAATGGTGACTTTTATGCTATTTGAAACTGTTAGCATGAAGGCAAAACTAAACTATTTTGCAAAAAAGAATGCCCAGAATTTAAAAGCTTCAGAAATTTTTATAATGAATTTAAAAAGATACCTTGCCATTAAAACTGCGGCAAGTCTCTCAACTGGAATCATCATAGGCTTTGCTCTTGTTTTAATGGGTGTAAAGTACGCGCTTTTATGGGGACTTCTTGCATTTTTATTAAATTATATCCCAACTATTGGGTCAATCTTAGCTGCGATACCAGCTATTTTAGTAACTTTAGTTGAGGCAAATTTAGGATCAGCTCTTTCAGTTACAGCTCTTTTTTTAGTAGTTAATATTGCTATTGGAAACTTCATTGAGCCTAGATTTTTAGGGCAAGGGCTTGGCATTTCAACTCTGGTTGTTCTTCTATCTCTTCTTTTTTGGGGATGGGTACTAGGCTCTGTTGGGATGTTTTTAGCAGTTCCACTTACAATGAGCGTTAAAATAGCACTTGATGCAAATCCAAGAACTAGGTGGATAGCCATCTTGCTAAGCGATTATAAGGGTGAAGAAGCTATTGTCAAATTAGAAGATTCTAAGCCTATTTAAGGAGTAAAGATGAGAAAGATTTTTTTAGCTTTAACTTTTGTAAGTTTTCTATTTAGCGCTACAAACTTTAATTCAATGAGCAATGAGGAGCTTATAGCTTTGATTGGCTATGTAAAGATTGAAGAGAAAAAAGAGTTTGAAAAAGTGTTAAATGAGAGAAAAGATAGCTTCTCTAAAAAAGAGAAAGAGCAGTATGAGAAAAATATAAAACGGGCAAAGTAGTGAGTGCAAGGATATTTTTACTAGAAGATGATATGAATCTATCCTCAACCATAGAGGATTTTCTAACCCAAAAAGGGTATGAAGTCACCACTGCTTATGATGGAGAGAGTGCAGAAGATTTGCTTTATGAAAAGAGGTTTGATCTTTTGCTTTTAGATGTAAATGTGCCGGGCATTGATGGATTTGAACTTCTTAAAAGAGCTAGAGGGGATGAGAATTTAACCCCAGCCATTTACATCACTTCATTAAATAGTGTAAAAGATGTTGAAGATGGCTTTAAAAGCGGATGTGATGATTATATTAGAAAGCCATTTGCCTTAAAAGAGCTGCTTTTAAGGGTAGAAAATCTACTTAAGCGTGAATTTGCACATATAAACGATAACCAAATCAAAATTTCTCAAAATATCTATTTTGATCCTAATGGATTAAATCTTTACATCAATGAAAAGAAACAACCACTCCAACCAAAAGAGGCAAGACTTCTTTCATTACTACTAAAAAAAAGAGGTGAGGTTGTAACTCATGAACACTTACTAAGCTCACTCTGGTCTTATGATGAGAGCCCAAGTGAAGGCTCTCTTAGGACATATATTAAAAACTTACGAAAGCATATAGGAAAGGATAGTATTGTCAGCATTAAAAAGCTGGGATACAAGCTTACAAATTCGTGAAAAACGAACTCTGCTCTACTTTGGAGTTTTATATTTTAGTCTATCTTTAGCTATTTTATCTCTTTTTAGTATAGGTTATTTTTTCAATGCAAAAGACGCAATGCTTCAAAATATGAGGCTTGAGCTAAATGTAAAAGCGAACACTCAAGTGGAGGCTTTGCGTAAATTTCACATAGATTTTGATAAAACTAGGCTCTATCCTAGAAATGATGAGTTTAATTCAGGGATTTTTGATGCAGACGGGGTTGAGATATTCTCTTTACTAAAAACAACGCCTGAACTATTTAAGATAATCTACCTAAAAAATGGACTCATTCACTATATAAAAGAGCCCCAATCTCACTATTTAGGAACTAAATACTTAGTGCTTGAGGTGGAAGATGATGGGCTTTGGAGAGATAAGGCTTTAAAATATATCGCATATTTTTGGAGCATTAGTCTTTTCATACTAGGAGTTGGTGGATACTTTTTACTAAAGCTATTTTTAAAGCCAATGAAAGAGGCGATTGCTCTTTTAGATAGGTTCATAAAAGATACAACGCATGAGCTTAACACCCCTATAAATGCGATACTAACAAATATTGAGATGCTTGAAGATGAGAGTTTAGACAAAAGCGTAGAGCAAAAACTAAATAGAATTAAAATAGGCGCAATGACGGTTGCAAATCTCTACCAAGATTTAACATATTTAACTTTGGGGCATAAGATTGCAAGTAGTGATGAGAGAGTTGAAATGTATGAACTTTTAAAAGAGAGACTTGAGTATGTAAAGCCAATGTGCGACTCTAAAAGACTTAAAACCTCCATTAAAGGAGATGAGAGCTTTTTGTTTATAGATAGGAAAAAGATTTCAAAACTGGTGGATAATCTTCTTTCAAATGCCATTAAATACAATAAAGTAGGCGGAGAGATAAATATAAGAGTTTTTAAAAATCACTTTCAAATTTGCGATAGCGGAAGAGGAATTGATCCAGATAAGCTTAAAGATATTTTCAAAAGATATAGTAGGGCCAATAGCAGTGTTGGTGGCTTTGGAATAGGGCTTAGCATTGTAAGTGCCATTGCAAAGGAGTATGGTTTGGAAATGGAGTTAAACTCAACAAAGGAGGGCACATGTATAGATATATTTTGGGATTAACACTTCTTTTAGCAACTCTAAATGCCTCAGTTTTTGAGAAAGATTGTATCTCATGTCATGAAGAGCTTGATGTGGGGTTGGATAAATTTTTCTATAGATATGTTTTAACTTTTAGTTCACAAAATGCAGTAAAGGCTGCTTTGAAAGATTATCTTTTAAATCCCATGAAAGAGAAATCTATCCTGCCCGAAGGGCTTCTTTTAAAGTATGGGGTGAAAGAGCCCACTACTTTGAGTGAGAAAGAGCTAGAGATAGCCATAGATGAGTACTGGGATAGATACACCTTCATTGGAAAAATCAAATAAACCAATAAAACTTCTTTAATTATAAAACTTCACAAACACTTCACAAAGACTTCTTATACTTTTAAAAATCAAATAAGGAGTCGAAAATGAAAGCTTTTAAAACCTTAGCAGTTATGGCTCTTGTAAGCTCACTTTTAGCTGTAAATGCAAACGCCATAGGAAAAAGAGAAAGAGGCGCATTAATTGGAGCTGGAGCTCTTTTGTTGTTACCAAGTATGGTACAAAACATGGGATCGCTTTTTGGCCAAGGAAGCAATATGCAACCCTCAAACTCATATGGGCACAACCAAGGATATGAGCCAATTATCATCGAAAGAGACAGTAGGCCAAAAAGATATAACAGAAGTAGAAACGATAGAAGTAGCGGTAGCGTAGATAATCGCCAAATTATAATAATAGAAAGATAAGGAGTTAAAAATGAAAAGGGTAATTTTTGCTGGAATGGTTTTAGTCTCATCTATGTTTGCTGCTGATGGAGCAGCTTTATATAAAAAATGTATCTCTTGCCACGGGGCAGCTGGTGAAAAAAGTGCTCTTGGAAAGAGTAAGATTTTAATAGAAATGAGCCTTGAGGAGAATATCACAGCTTTAAAAGGGTATCAAGATGGAAGTTATGGCGGGCCAATGAAGGCTTTAATGAAAGGACAAGTTGCAAATTATAGCGATGAAGAGATTGAAGCAGTATCAAAATATGTTATAGAACTGCCAAACTAAAACTATCCGCAAACTCTTTGCGGATAGCTCTTTTTATAAACTCCCCCAATATGTTATTATGCTACTAAACTTTCTCAAAAGGAATTTTTGTGGATGAAACTAAGGATGTAAAATTTTTACTTTTAGAAAAATTAGCATATATTGAAGAAGTTTCAAGAGATATTGCAAAATCGTATGGGTATGAAGATAGTGACATTTTATCCTCATCAGGAATTTTAACTTATGTATATAATGGAGTAACTACAATTTCTAAAATAGCTAAAAATTTAGGCATTAGTAGGCAAGCGGTACATAAAAGCGTAAAAGCCCTCTCTAATAAAGGTTTTTTAACCTTAACTAAGGGTGAAGATAAAAGAGAGCGCATGATTTGCATGACAAATGAGGGAAAAGGCCTATTAAGATGCAGACAAGATGTGATGAAAAAAGTTGAAGAAGATCTTTTAAACTCCATAGGAAAAGAAAATTTTTTAAATTTAAAAAAACTCCTCTCAATTTCGTGGCAGTAAAATGAAAGGTTTATTAAGCTCCTTAATTATTATCCTTGTAGCTTCAATACCTGTTTTAGCTAATGAGATAGATTTTGAAGTAAAATTTAAAGAAGATGTCAAAAAAGCAAGAGAAAATATAGAGATTATCTCCCCTACTAAAATGCTTGAAATGGTGAAAAATGAGGAAGACTTTTTAATCTTAGACATTAGAGAGTTAATTGAACTTGTAAGGTTTGGTAAACCAGATTGGAAAAGATATATACATATAAGTAGAGGAAAACTAGAGCAACTTTTAAGCGCATCTGGATTAAAGCCTCAAGATAAAATAGTTTTACTATGTAAAACAAGTAGCAGATCTGCGCTTGCAGGTAAAACCTTAAAAGAGTATGGGTTTACAAATCTTATGCTTTTTGAAGGAGGGATGGATGAGTGGATACTTTATAATCTCCCCACAATAAAAATTACAAATAGTTTTTGTAACTAGAGCTAGCAAATATACATAATTTTCAAAAAATTCTTTTATAGAAAAGGTTGTTAAGGTTTATATTATGAAATCTGATTAAACTTAAGGTAATATAACACAATAACTAATCTAGCAAAAGATTAAGATTAAAAATAAGGAACATAGAGATGGGAAAAATTAAGTTTTTCAGCGGTGAAGATATCCCCTTAGAGATGCATAAGGTGAGGATAGTTCAAAAATTAGAGTTAGCTCCAATAGAGCAAAGAGTAAAATATATGCAAGAAGCTGGAAACAATACATTTTTACTCAACAATAGAGATGTGTTTATGGATATGTTAACTGATAGCGGTGTAAATGCCATGAGCGATAATCAACTCTCTGCCATGATGATTGCTGATGATAGCTATGCTGGAAGTGAAACTTTTACTAGATTAGAAAAAACCTTGCAAGAGCTATTTGGTACTAAATATTTCCTGCCTGCCCACCAAGGAAGAGCATGTGAGAATATCATATCTCAAGTTTTTGTCAAAGAGGGCTCAGTTGTCCCAATGAACTACCACTTTACTACTACAAAGGCTCACATTGTTATAAATGGTGGATCTATTGAAGAGATTGTGATTGATGAGGGGATAGAAGTTACAAGCTCTCATCCATTTAAAGGTAATATGGACATAGATAAGCTTAAAGAAGTTATTGCAAGAAATGGAAAAGAGAAAATCGCATATGTAAGAATGGAAGCTGGGACTAACTTAATTGGTGGACAACCTTTTTCGCTAGAGAACCTGCAAGATGTAAGAAAAGTTTGTGATGAGAATGGCTTGATGCTAGTATTTGATGCAAGCTTGCTCTCAGATAACTTGTACTTTATGAAAGAAAGAGAAGAGCAGTGCAAAAGTATGAGCATTGAAGAGATTACCAAAAAAATCATGGCGCTATGTGATATTACCTATTTTTCAGCTAGAAAACTTGGTTTTGCAAGAGGTGGCGGCATATGTACAAACAGTAAAGATTTGTACATGAAAATGAGAGAGTATATAACTTTATATGAGGGTTTTTTAACTTATGGCGGGATGTCAGTTAGAGAGATGGAAGCCCTAAGGGTTGGACTTAATGAGTCAATGGATGAGCATATCATAAATCAAGGTCCGCTATTTATAGAATATATGGTAAATGAGTTAGATAAAAAAGGTATCCCAGTCATTACCCCTGCAGGTGGACTTGGTTGCCACTTAGATGCTATGAGATTTGTTGATCACATACCTCAAGCTGAGTATCCAGCAGGAGCTTTAGCTTCAGCACTTTACATTGTTAGTGGTGTTAGGGGAATGGAGCGAGGCACAATGTCAGAGCAAAGAGAAGATGATGGAACTGAAGTTTTTTCAAATATGGAACTTTTAAGACTTGCAATGCCAAGAAGAGTATTTACTCTATCTCAAGTAAAGTATGCCATCGATAGAATTGAGTGGCTTTATAAAAATAGAAAACTAATTGGTGGTTTAAAATTTGTAGAAGAGCCTAAAACTCTTAGATTCTTCTTTGGAAGATTAGATCCAACATCAAACTGGCAAGATGAACTTGTAAAAGCTTTTAGAAAAGATTTTCCAGATAGTTTATAGTAACTAGAGCTTAAGCTCTAGTTACTCATCTTCAATGGAGAAAGTGCGAAATTCAGCACTTTCAATCCATCTTTGTGGATAAGAGATATATTCAATTAGTGATTCAACCAATCTTGCGTGCTCCCACTCCTCTTTTGCTATCCTTAAAAATGCCTCTTTATGCTCTTCATTTTCTAATGAATTAGCTTTTTGTGTATAAAAATCATAACTTTTCTCTTCTAGCTTTAAAGCACTTTTATAAAGAGCTATTTGATCTTTTGGAAAATATTCAGGAACTTTTCCACTCTTTTTTAACTCCTCAAAAATCACTCTAGCCTCTTTAAAAACATCTGTTTTAGGAAGAGTTGTTAAGGCGCTACCTTTTGACATTGCTTCAAAGGTTTTAAAATGTTTCACCTCTTCATTTGCAAGCATTGTAAAGATTTTGGATAAACCCTCATCCTCACACTTTTTAGCTAACTCTTTATAGTAAAGCTCACCTTCTTTCTCAACACTCATCGCATATTCGTATGGGTCCATAGGGGGCTCCTTAGCTTTTAAAGTTATTCTAACTTATTAGAAGTAAAAAGAGGCGCAAAATTGTAAAAAAATGGCGGAAATTAAATTTCTGTGGCAAAAGTTCTCAACATTTTTAAATATCGATTTCAATTCCAACAGGGCAGTGATCGGATCCAGTTATATCCTCTAAAATGAAGGCATCTTGAAGAGCATCTTTTAAATCATCCGAAATAAAAACATAATCAATTCTCCAGCCAATATTTTTAGCTCTAGCGTTAAATCTATATGACCACCAAGAGTAGTAATCTTTCACATCCCCATGAACATATCTAAAAGTATCTACATATCCCGCACTTAAAAAATCATCTATCCACGCTCTCTCTTGCGGTAAGAAGCCTGAAGTTTTAGAGTTTGATTTTGGGTTTGCTAAATCTATCTCTTTATGAGCAGTATTTACATCACCACAAACTATAATGCTTTTTCCATCCTCTTTTAGTTTCTCACAATGGAGTAAAAAATCATTATAAAACTTCATCTTATATTCAAGTCTCTCTTCACTTTGTTGACCATTTGGAAAATAGACATTAAATATAACTACATCTTCATGATGATGCTCCAAGATTCTACCTTCATTTTCGATGTCTATATGCGCGGCAGTATCTGTGTGGTTAAATAGCAAATTTGAAAAAGTCATAGTCCCAGAATAACCCTTTCTAGCAGCTGGATTTATGTGAGTTTGAAGATATGAATTCTCTTTTATTTGTGAAGGAATTTGCTCTGGCATAGCTTTTATCTCTTGAAGACAAAAAATATCTGGATTAAACTCTTTTGTCCAAAGAAAAGCATCTTTTGAAGCTGCTGCTCTTATCCCATTTACATTCCACGAAATTAATTTCATTTTAACGCCCATTAATTGATTTTATACTAACTAGGTGCTATTATAACATTATCATGAAGCGCATATTTTTTATCATAATTTTACTTTTTTTTGCCACTATTTTTTTATTTAAATATTGTTGTTTATATAAAGAAGATGAGATAAGACTAGGCATGTCAGCAGCTCTAACTGGAGATATGAGACAGCTTGGAGTTGATTTTTATAAAGGGGCAAATGCGTATTTTAACTCTCTTAATGAAAATGGTGGAGTTTATGGAAGGAAGATAAAACTAATCATAAAAGATGATAAGTATGAGCCAAAAATCACGGAAGAAAATATTAAACAACTAATCCAAAAAGAGAAGATTTTTGCACTTTTTGGGATAGTTGGAACCCCAACAGCAAAAGTAGCTCTTGAAATAGCAACTGAATCAAAAATACCCATGCTAGCAACAGTTTCAGGTGCTATGTTTTTAAGAGAGCCTAGAAATCCAATGATTTTAAATGTAAGAAAAGGCTATAACTCTGAGATAAAAGCTTTTTTAAACTACCTCATAGATGAAAAAGGACATAAAAGAATAGCCGCTTTTTATCAAAATGATAGCTTTGGACACACTGCTCTTTACTCACTAAAAAAGCTTTTAAAAGAGCGAAATATGCAGCTTGTTGGCGAGGGGAGTTATAAAAGAAATACTCTAGCTGTTGGACATGCAATTTATGAGTTAAAAGGTGCAAATCCTGATGTTATCATAATGATTGGCGCAGCAAAGCCAACGGTAGAATTTATAAGAAGATCACTAAACACTTCATTAGGAGAGGCTACAAAGGCTATCTTATCTTTTGCGTCAGCTCAAACTATGATGAGGGAGCTTGAATGTACAGCTACAAATCTTCTTTTTGCACAAGTAGTTCCGCTTCCATGGGGAGATAATGAGGATGTGGTTGAGTATAGGGCAAATATGGCTAGGTATTACCCTGAAACTGAAATAGGTTTTGCCTCACTTGAGGGGTATATTGCTGGGGTTATGGTTGGATCAATCTTTGAGCATCTTGGTCCAAAATTTAGTAAAGACTCCTTCATTGACAAACTTCACGATGTTCCAAAAGAGATTTTCCATGATAAATCCATTGTCATAAAAGATAATGGATGTGGCTGTTTAGATAAAGTTTATATTACTAAATACAATGGATATGAGTTTGAAGTCATAAAAGAGTATTCAGATGAGTAGTCCAATACTAAATTTTATGAGTAGCGTAAATCAACTCTCAGTTACAAAAAAGACTACACTTTTGTTTTTAATAATGGTTTTTGGAATGCTCTTCATTGGGAGTTTTGCCCATCTTAGTTTAAATAGAATAAAAAATGAATTTGATATTTTATACACTAAACATACAGTCCCAATCATTAAGCTTGAAGCTTTAAAAGATGTATATACTGTAAATATTTTAGATACCCTAAGAGATATAGAGATCCATAAAATCAGCATTAAAGATGGTAAAACCATAATAACTTTAGCTCAAGAATTAGTTCATAGATTTTGGTTTGAGTATTTAGAAAGTTTAGAGATAGATGAGAGTGATTGGATTGTAAAAGTTTTTAGAAAGTGGGGTATTTTGCCAAGATACGAACAGATGAGATTGCCGCTTTTAAAGCAAGATTTAATATCTCACGCTGATCATACTATTGGAAAAATAGATGCAATTTTAATTCAAATGTTTAAACACTTTGAAGCAAGAGAGGAAGATAAGGCATTTTTATACCTTCAAGAGGAGCTTTATCCTAGTATTCATTCAGTAAATATTCATCTTACCCAACTCATAGATTTTTCACTTGAAGCAGCGCATGCAGGAAAGATAAGAACTGATAGAGTATATTCAAATACTTTTGAGTGGATTGTAGCTGGGGTTGTTGGAACTATTGTTTTTGCAGCTTTATTTGCATTAGTTATTTTACAAAATATAAGGCTTTTGTATGCTCATCTTGAAAAGATAATAGAGGATAAAACTAAAGCATTAGTTGAGTTAAATCAAGATTTAGAGTTAAGAGTAATTGAAGAGATAGAGAAAAGTAGAAAAAAAGATGAGATAATGTATAGGCAAGCTAGACTTGCAGCAATGGGAGAGATGATAGGAAATATAGCTCACCAATGGAGACAGCCATTAAATGCGTTAGTTGTTTTAATTCAAAGCTTTCAATTTAAATATATGCAAGGAAAGTTAAATGAAGAGTTTATTGACTCTCAGGTAAAAGAGGGCTTGATGCTAGCAGAGAATATGTCTAAAACTATAGATGATTTTAGAAACTTTTTTTATCCAGAAAAGGAAAAACATAGCTTTAATGTTGCAGAAAATGTCAACTCTTCAATACAAATGTTACAAAACTTCTACTCTAAAGAAGATATTAGTATAACACTTGTCATTAAGAGAGATTTTAAAATCTCAGGCTTTGCAAATGAATTTTCTCAGGTTATAATGAATCTTTTATCTAATTCTAAAGATAGTTTATCAAAAAAGTCACCTCCAAAATTAGTTGAAATAGTTATTGATGGCAATGATAATGAGTGTATAATTGTGGTAGTGGATAATGGAGGGGGCATAAAAGAGAGTGTTATAGATAGAATGTTTGATCCATATTTTAGTACAAAACACCAAGCAAGCGGGACTGGGATTGGGCTTTATATGTCAAAACAGATAATTGAAAAACAGATGCAAGGTGAGATTTTGGCCAAAAATATTGAGCATGAGTTTCAAAATGGGAGATTTGAGAAAAAGTGTGCTGCTATTGAGATTAGGATCCCATTAAGTGTTTAAGGAGAAGAGATGGATTTAAATAGTTTAAAAGATTTTACACTACTTTATGTTGAAGATGAGCCCATAGTAAGGGAACAGACATGTTTGATTTTAAAAGATTTTGTAAAAGATGTAGTAGTGGCAAATGATGGGGAAGAGGGGCTTAAAATAGCCAAAGAAGAGGAGATTGACTTAATTATTACCGATATTATGATGCCAAATCTTGATGGAATATCTATGGTTAAAACATTAAGAAAAGAGCATAAAATCTTCACTCCAGTTATCATTGTGACAGCATTTACCGAGACAGAGTATCTGCTTGAGGCAATTAGGTTGCAAGTTGAAGGGTTTATCACTAAGCCCATAAATATAAAAGATTTGATAAATACAATCTACTCAACCCTCCTTCCAAGGCTTCAAAAAAAAGAACTTGAAGGATGTACACATATGATAAACGCTCTCTCAGCACTAATTGGTGGTAAAAAGATAGAGATTTTAAAATATATAGTTGATAATAAAGATAAAGATAATGTTTTTCATGGCTCATATTATGAGATAATGGAAGCATTAAATGTAAGCAAACCAACCGTTGTAAATATGTTTAAACAGATGATAAAAGCGGGCATAATTGAAAAAATAAAAAATAAAGTTTACCGTTTTAGACAGAGTGAACTTTTAGGAAAGGTTGAAAAATGAGATTTTTGGTTTTAGCTTTTGTATTGATTTTTAGTTCTAGTTTGTTTGCTCA
>JAAYLJ010000086.1 GCA_012521935.1 Campylobacteraceae bacterium
TAAAAGCAACTGGTTATTATGAGAAAACTTGGCAAGCTTTTACTGTTTTACTCAATGTAAAAAGTGTTGGCATAATGAATAATGATAGAACATATGATAATGCAATCTGCGTTAGGATTGTAAATGCAGTAGATGGAATGACAGCTAGTTTTGCACAAATTCCTTATGAGATTTTAGAAAATATTAGTAGAAGAATAATCCATGAAGTTAAAGGGATAAACAGAGTGGTTTATGATATATCTAGCAAGCCCCCAGCTACGATAGAGTGGGAGTAAAACAAAAGATAACTGGTAGGCTTCAACTTGAGTCTATCAGTTTTTAACATATTTTTTAAATCTATACTGTGCCTTATTTTCGTTTTACTCATAAAGCCCTCTTTGATTAACTGATATAATAAAAATAGATTTAATTTTATTATAGAGGATACCTGCAGTGAGACTAAATTATATTAAGAGTTTAATAACTTCTGGAGAAGGTATTAATATAGAGTTTAAGACGAGTAAGTCTAGGCTAAATAAAGATGTTTTTGAAACAGTTTGCGCTTTTTTGAATAGACTTGGAGGCCATTTGCTTTTAGGAGTAAAAGATGATGGATCTTTACTAGGCATTGATGAAGAGTCGATTGAGAAGATTAAAAAAGAGTTTATAACCTCGGCAAACAACCCTACAAAAATCAACCCAACCTTCTATCTGGGCATAGAAGAGGTCAAAATAGATAATAAAACTATTCTTTATATTCATATACCAGAAAGCTCACAAGTGCATAGATGCAATGGAAAGATTTATGATAGAAATGAAGATGGAGATATAGATATTACAAATAATTCAAATTTAGTAGCAGGACTCTATCTTAGAAAACAAAGTACATATACAGAAAATAAAATATTTCCCCATGCGAAGTTAGAGAGTTTAAAATCAGATAATTTTATTAGAGTAAGGAAGCTAGCAAAAAATCAAAAAACCAACCATCCTTGGCTCTTTATGGATAACTTGGAGCTATTAAAAAGTGCAGGACTCTATTTGCAAGATATAAGCACAGGGGAAGAGGGCATTACGCTAGGAGGGATTTTACTATTTGGAGAAGAACAACTAATTCAAGCTGCTCTACCACACCATAAAACAGATGCAATTTTGAGAAAAGAAAATTTAGATAGGTATGACGATAGAGATGACATAAGGGTGAATTTAATAGATAGCCATAAAAGACTAATGAAGTTTATAGATAAACATTTAAATGATAAGTTTCATACAGAGGGAGATCAAAGAGTAAGTCTTAGGGATAAAATCTTTAGAGAAGTTGTCGCGAATCTTTTAATCCACAGAGAGTTTTCAAACCCTTTTCCAGCCAAATTAATAATAGAAAAAAAGAGAGTTTATATTGAAAATGGAAATAAGGCTCATGGATGCGGGATGATTAATCCTAAAAGTTTTTCACCATTTCCTAAAAACCCAACAATAGCTAGATTTTTTAAGGAGATTGGTTGGGCTGATGAGTTAGGTTCTGGTGTAAGAAATATCTATAAATACAATATAATATATTCTGGAGTGGAGCCTACATTCATAGAGGGTGACATCTTTCAAACAATAATTCCTCTAACTTCAAGCAAAAAAAACCATCTCACCATGCAAGCTACCATGCAAGCTACCATGCAAGCTACCATGCAAGCTA
>JAAYLJ010000087.1 GCA_012521935.1 Campylobacteraceae bacterium
AAAAAATATTTACTAGCCAAAGCAAAAGCTAAATGGGGATTTTCACAAATTAAAGCTGATGAAGTTTTTGGCAAAAGTGAAAGTTTATCTTTAGTTATAAAAACTGCACTTGCTTTTGTGTTTTTTAAAAGTTTTTCAAGCTTTATATTGTGGATATAAGTAACCTCTCCATCTTTTGCCTCTTTTAAGCTATTTAAACGAGATATTTCCCTATCTTCACCCTCTAATTTTGAATCTGTTAAAGTAGCAAGTTTTGATAAGAGCATCACAAATCCATAGCCACTGATCCACCCATTACAATTTCGGTAGGATTATATTTTTTAACAGCTTTTAAAAAGCTAGCAACTCTTGGGGTGTCATCAGCTACCATTACAACTATAAAATCATCCCCACTATTTGCAATTACTCCATTATATGCTTTTAGCATGGCATCTAATCCATCAAAACTCTCTTTTAGTGGGATTTTAATTAAAGCCATCTCTTTTTCAACAAACTCACACGATTCAATCACCTTATATGTTGGAATTAATTTATGAAGTTGTTTTACGATTTGTTCTAAAACTCTTGAATTACCAGATGTTACTATCGTTAATCTTGAAAGGTTTGTATTTGGAACTGGCGCAACTGTTAAAGAGTCAATATTGTACCCTCTTCCTGCAAAAAGCCCTGAAATTCTTGCTAAAACTCCATGTTCATTCAAAACAATTACTGAAATTACTCTTCTTAGATCCATAATTAATCCTTATAATCTAACATCATATTATATAAAGTTCCACCAGCTGGTACCATCGGTAAAACATTTTCTAATCTATTTACTTTTACATCAATTAGCGCAACAACTCCACTTTTAATGGCTGCGTCTAAAGCTTTGTCAAACTCCTCTCTAGTCTCTACATGAAAGCCAACACCTCCAAAACTCTCTACAAGTTTTACAAAATCTGGCTGCATGTTAAGATCGGTTGATGAGTATCTTTTATCGTAAAAAAATGTCTGCCACTGCCTTACCATTCCTAAGAAATTATTATTTAAAATGATATTTATAACTGGAGTTTTTGACTCAATTGCTGTCATTAACTCTTGAATATTCATTAAAATTGAGCCATCACCTGTAAAGTTGATGGAAATTTTATCTTTTTGAGCCCATTTTGCGCCCATTGCAGCTGGAAGCCCAAAGCCCATTGTTCCAAGTCCTCCACTACTTACCCACTGTCTTGGAAAAGTAAATGGATAAAATTGAGCACTCCACATTTGATGTTGTCCAACATCTGTTGTAACTATGGCTTTATCGCCCAAAGTTTTGCCTACTTGTTCTATTACCCATTGAGGCTTGATTACTTCATTTGAATCTTCATATTTAAGTGGATGAATATCATTATATCTTGAGAGTAGCTCTCTCCAGTTTTGATATTTGTTAGGATCTATCTCCTCTTTAACTCTAGGAAGCATAGTCTCTAATACATTTTTCAAATCCCCTACTATCGGATAGTCCACATCAACTAATTTTCCAATTGAGCTTGGGTCAATATCAACATGAATGATTTTTGCATGTTTTGCAAATTCACTAAGTTTTCCAGTAACCCTATCATCAAACCTAGGCCCAAATGCTATCATCAAATCCGCTTCGCTCATCCCCATATTTGCAACATAAGAGCCATGCATTCCTACCATTCCCAAAAGCAAAGGATCATCATATCTTAAAGTCCCTCTTGCCATTAGTGTCTCAACTGCTGGGATGCCAGAAACTGCTGCCATTTCTCTTACAAG
>JAAYLJ010000088.1 GCA_012521935.1 Campylobacteraceae bacterium
AACTTTAGCCACGCTAAATAATACTACTCCATCTTTTATGTTTGACACTATTGCAAAAGGATTAAATAGTGGAACTACTTCGGGTGGCGGTGGTGGATTTGGAAAACTTACTTTAGAGGAGGCTAGTGTAGCTGAGGGGTTTAGCTATCAAGAAGCTATAAAATACTTAAACTCTAAAGGAGTTGTTGCAACAAAAGATAGCTCATTAAAAGAGCTTGCAGAAAAGCTTGATTTAAAACCTAGAGATTTGGCAAATGAATTAAAGAGGAGGTAACTCCTCTACTTAGCGAAGCTGTTCAAGCCTCTCTCTTTTTGTACCTATTTCAGTTATTTGTACACCAAAGTTTCCATCTACTATGACAACCTCGCCCATGGCTATCACCTTATCGCCAACTAAAATTTCAAGCGGATCATTTGCAAGTTGATTAAGCTCAATAACTGAGCCAATATCCATACTAAGCACATCTTTTAAGAGCATTTTTTTAGATCCAATTCTAACTCTAACAGGAAGTTGGACATCCATAATTAAAGCTATGTTTCTCATCTCTTCACTATTAAGCTCTTCACTTAAAACTTGTCTAATTCCGCCTTTTACAGGCTCTTCTTCTTTATTTATCTCTTTGTTTAGATTTTCATCTATGGCAAAAATTATCTGATCTGTAATGGATGAGATAGTCATTGAATGAACAAATGCGCTCTTCATATCTTTAAAATCAACACTTAAATCATCATCTAAAAACTCAATATTTGCAACTTTAAATGAGAGCTTTGGAAAATCTTTTTGTGCTCCAAGAGCAGTTGAAAAAGAGCCAAATATATTTGAAATAATCTCTTTAGTAGCATCAAGATCATCTTCATCTATATCTTTTTTTACGATAGCTTCTTCCTCTCCCATCATAAGTGAGCCAATTCCTGTTGCTAAAGATGGCGCAAGAGCTACCTTCATAGTGCCCTCTACATCTCCGCTAACTGCAATAGTTGCTAAAATGACTGGAAGGGCTACTGAGGTTTTTTTACTAGGTATTGCCATATCCACTATCTCTAAAGATGGGCTCACCCCAGTTAAACCCTCTACAGTTGTTATTAATTCTTGCCCTAAAAGTTTAATAAAATCACTCATTTACCACTTCCTCTTTAACATCGTATGAGGAGACTTTTGCACGCCTACTCTCTTCGTACTCTTCAAGTAGCGCTTTTATCTCATCTTTATCAGTTCTTATTAACTCTTTTATTTTTATGGATTTTCTAAATCTATATAACCCTATTTCAGATAAAAATATATCTTTTTTATCTATTGTCACAATGGAGTTATCATCTGCTGGCCTATCTAATCTTAAAATATCACCCTCTTGCAAATCTAAAAGTTCGCCAACCTTCATTACAGTACGCCCTAAAAGAGCCTCTACGAAAACCTCTGCTCTTCCAACTAAAGTTTTTAACTCTTTATTTCTACTTTTTTTAGCTGATGTTTCACCTAGCATAATGTCTCTATTTGCAAGTCTAGAGAGTATTGGCTCAAGGTATATAACTGGGTAACAAAGATTTATCATGCCGCTTGAATTGCCAATTATTATCTCCATTACAACCATTATGACTATCTCATTTTGTGAAACAATTTGCACAACATTTGGACTTGATTCTTTTGATTCAATGTTTGGATAAAGATCTGTAATTGGTGCCCAACCCTCTCTTAATCTTTGCATCACGATTCTTAAGATGGCATCTAGTAAATTTAATTCAATATCAGTTAATTCTCTAGTTGATTCATAAGATTCGCCAGTTCCACCAAGAAGTCTATCTATCATTGGAAAGGCAATTGAGGGATTTATTTCGATAACACAACTTCCATCAAGTGGTTTAAATGAGAAGACGTTAAAACTTGTCGGGCTTGGTAAACTCATTAAAAACTCACCGTAAGTCATTTGATCTACTGAGTGAAGTTGTATCTCAACAATGGATCTCATTATAGAAGAGATTTGAGAAGCAAGATTTCTTGCCATCTTATCATGGATCCCTTTTATGGCACGAAGTTGTTCTTTTGAGACTCTATTTGGGCGCTTAAAATCATATAAGACAACTTGCCTAGAATCTTCTACATCTCCACCACCAATGGAGGAGACTAAATCAGCATCGCCCTCTTCATCTACAACTTCTAAAAGGGCATCGATCTCTTCTTGACTTAAAATGTCAGCCATCGTTTAGTGCCTCTCTTATTTTAGTTAAAAGTTTTTTATGAATTTGTGAAATTCTTGATTCACTAATATCCAAAATCTCACTTATCTCTTTTAAGTTTAACTCTTCAAAATAGTATAGCTGAATTATTAGCTGCTCTCGCTCTTTAAAGGTAGAGATTATCTTACTTATCACCTCTAAAAGCTGATCTTGCTCTACTATTGCCTCGGTACTACTTTCTTCAAAAAGTGAAATTTGCTCATCTATTGGTAAAGTTATGGCTATCATAGAGGCATTTCTAGCATCTCTTATCTTTTCGATATCTTCATTTAATATCTTAGCTAATTCCTCTTCATTTGGCTCTATTCCATTAGCATTGTAGTAAATCTCAATCTCTTTTTCTATGGTTTTAAAAAGCCTTCTGTTTGCTCTACTCATTACATCTAAAGATCTTAAATAATCAAGCATAGAGCCATAAACTCTTTTTTTACCAAATCCCCAAAAGGAGTCATTTTGCTCTTTATCATATCTTCTTGAGAGCTTTATCATCTCTTCAAGCCCAATGGAGATTAAATCATTCACATCTACTGAGGGTGGGAGCCTCTCTTTTAGCCTAAAAGCCATCGCTCTAACTGCTGGCATATATTGTAAAACTAAATCATCTTGAAGACTTTTCTCATTTTGATTATATGCGTTAAGCTGCTTTTTTGCGTAAGGGTTCATCTCTTCTCATTTTTTTAAGCTCTTTTGGCTCTACATCATCATTTCTTAAAAGTGCATCCATTCTTTTTTCTCTTTCTTGTAGTTCAAAAATAAAATATGAACTTATCTCTTCATACTGCTTATGATCAAATAGTTTTTTTCCAACCTGCCTTATATCTACAAAATTCATAATAGCAACATGGGCAAAAAGGTAGAAAAAAAGCGTAATTTCCAATGTATAAAGCAGTATTTCAAATGCTTCATAACCACTTGCTACTGAAAACATAATACCAATAAAAAAACCACATACCGTTAAAAAGTAGATAAAATTTTCAGGTTGCATATAGAATAACTCCTGGCTCAAAGCTTAAAACTGATCCATTAAGCGCTTGAAAAAATTGCCAAAACTTCGGCTTGAATTATCATCAAGCACTTTTCGTTCCAAGCGATATACAAGATTGTTTACAATCTTTTTCATATCAGATGAAGCTAAAGAGTTTGGTGCATCATTTGTAAAAAGCGTGCGCTGTTTCACGCTTCTTGCAACACCTTTATCTTCTGATAGTTTACCTAAAAGTTCTAAGTTTAAGTGTGTTCCTATGTTTTGATGGGCTACTTTTTTTATCTTATCAAAAATCATAATGGCCTCTTTTTCATTGCGAGCCATATTTAAAACCATTAAAAGAGAATCTTTAACCTTGCTTGTAACTTTTATAGTTGCATACGCATCAGTTATTGCTGCAGGATCTGGCACTGTTACTATGATGACCTCATCGGCTGCTTCTAGGAAAATTTGGGTATTTTCCCCAATCCCAGCCCCTGTATCGATGATTAGAAAATCTAATCCATCTAGCGCCTTAGCTTCTTGAAAAAACCTCTCAAAAATAAATTGATCATTATATTTTAAAATCTCATCCCCGCTCTCACCTGGAATAAGAAGCAAATTTGGCTTAACTTCAACTACAATATCCTCTAAAGTACTCTCACCTTTTAAGACATGTAAAAGAGTTTTTTGTATGCGAACATTTAAAATAACATCTAAATTTGCAAGCCCAATATCAGCATCAAAAAGTGCAACTTTGTAGCCATTTTTTGATAATATATTTGCCATATTTGTACTAATGGTACTTTTTCCAACCCCGCCTTTTCCGCTAGTAATAGCTACAAAATGAGTAACATGTGAGCCATCAGTTGGCTTTTGCCCCACAAGTGTTTTTAGCTTATTGGCTTGATTTTTCATAAGAATCCTTTTTGAAACCATCCAAAATACACTCAACTAAAAATTCACTACTAGAAATTCTTAAATCATCTGGAACTTCTTGCCCCGTAGAGAAATAACTTATCGGTTTTTTTGTCTCATAAATGAGAGAGAAAATATTTCCAAACACCTTTGTTTCATCTAGTTTTGTAAAAATTAAAGTGTCTATATTTAAAAAGGAGTAATTACTGTAAATCTCTTTTAAATCTTCAAGTTTTGTGCCAGCTGAGAGAACTAAATTTACATCAATTTGTGCACTACTATCTTTTAAAAAGGTGTCTAGTTTTAAAAGTTTCTCTTTATCATACTGCGAGCTACCAACTGTATCAACTAATATGATGTCGCAATACGCCAAAGATTTTATGGCATTTTCAAAATCATTTATATCAACCACATCTTCAACTGGCAATCTCATCATTTTGGCATATTGAAAAAGTTGCTCAACTGCTCCAATACGGTAAGTATCTAAGGTTATGATTCCAACTTTATATCTTTGCTGAGCAAGATAAGAGTATCTTGCAGCTAATTTTGCTAAAGTGGTTGTTTTGCCAACTCCTGTTGGCCCAACAAACATCATTACTTTTTGTTGCCCTTTATTGAGGGTTGACTCATGCCTAACTGGTATCATTTTACGAAGCAGAACTTGAAAATATCGCTTAACTGTTTCACTACTACTTTTCATCCTTGTTGGCATATGCTCCAAAGTTAGTCTCATTATGGTGTTTAAGTGCTCTTTGCTCATGCCACTTTGCATTGCTAATTTATATATTTGTGCAAACTCTGAGGGTATGGCTAAATTATCTCTTTGCGGAGCCTTTTCATCCCAAAACATTTCTTGAATTAGTTTAATTTTATCTGCAAGTTTATTTATCTCTTGCTTTATTGTTCCAAGTTCTTTAGTTGAAAAACTCTCCGTTAAAGGCAGTTCTTTGCTCTCTTTTACTTTTTTATCAGTAGAAACATTTGCGATTTTTGAAATCTGTTTTGCTGCCTCAGAGATATTTAATAGCACATCTTCACTATCTTCCCTTTTAATCTCTTTTGGCTTTGGCATACTCTCTTCAAGAGCTACAATTACCTCATAAAGCCCTGGGGAGTTTAAACTCTTTTTTTTCACCTGCTTTGTGCTTATTACATATGCATCCTCTCCGCACTCATTTTGAGCTTTTTTAAGTGCTTGCGCTGGAGTTTCACCCGTAAAAGTTAAAAAATTCACTATTTAATCCTTTGTTGCATTAAAGCTAGTGGAACTAATACTGAAGTCCTATATTTCCATCCTGGATGGGGCAATGTTAAGTGCTTAGAAGATAAGTTTTTATCTTCATAAAATATCATATCCAAATCTAATGTTCTTGGTCCTTTTGGGATAGTTCTAACCCTACCAAATCTACCCTCAGTATGTAAAAGATGCTTAAGTAGGTGCTGGGCTGAAAGACTTGTTTGGATTAGGGCAACTGCATTTAAAAAATCATCCTGCTTAACTTCCCCAAATGCTGGGTTTTTTAGCAAAGGTGAGGTTTGTAAGATTTTTAACTGGGGATGTTTTTGCCAATAATAAAACAGTTTTTTAAATCTTTTTAAAACATCTCCAATATTTCCTCCAATGCCTATTAAAGCCTCATACTTATAAGAGTTGTCTCTTTTTTGTTTGATTGGAAATTCTTTAGTAGTTAAAACCTCTATCACTACAATACCCTTGCTCCATCTTTAGTTACTACAAGCATATCTTCTATTCTTATGCCAAACTCATTTGGCAGATAAATTCCTGGCTCAACTGTAAAAATCATACCCTCTTTTAACACACTAGAAGATGATTTTGAAATAACTGGCAATTCATGAATATCTCTACCTACACCATGTCCTGTTGAGTGAATAAAAAAATCTTTATATCCAGCATTTGCTATCACTTCTCTTGCAACGCTATCAATCTGCTTAGCCAAAACCTCAGGCTTTACTGCTTTTATGGCGCTTTCTTGAGCTTTTAATACAGTATCATAAACTTTTTGGATTTTTTGATTAGAGAATTTTTGAATTTTACTAGCGTTCATGTTTTTTCCAACTGCGATAGTTCTAGTTCTATCTGAGCAAAATCCATCTACTTTAACCCCAGCGTCAATTAATAGCAAATCCCCCTCTTTTAACCTTAAATCTGTTGGCAAGGCATGTGGTTTAGCAGCGTTTTCATTTATGGCTACTATTGGGGAAAAACTAAGCTCATGTGCTCCATTTGAAGTGAAAAAATCTATGGCTTTATAATGAAGCTCCTTTTCACTTAAACCAATACCCTCATTTTTTATAAACTCTACAAACTTTTCAAATGCTCTCTCGCCAATTTTAACAGCTTTTGTTAAGGCTTTTATTTCGTTACTATTTTTAATAATCCTCTCTTTTTGAGATAGATTTAAAATGGGTATAAATTTAATATTTTTTAGCTTTTTAGATAAAGAGTCAAATTTAAAAACACTCCATTTAGATGGATCATAGAGAGCTTTTTTAACTCCAAGCTCTCTTAGTAAAAGTCTTGCACTTTTCTCTAAGCCTTCTTTAGCTTCAATGACAAAAACATTTTCTTTGACACTGTTTTTAGCCTCAAAAGTGT
>JAAYLJ010000089.1 GCA_012521935.1 Campylobacteraceae bacterium
GCTAAAGAGACTATGCTCATAAAAATAAGTGTCCATAAAACTGGATCTATGCCTATGATTGAAATCGACAAAAGTTTTTTACTAAGCAATGCTCCCCTCCTGCCAATCTAACAACCTTTTCTCACCTTTTAATTCCCCCATTTTGCTAATATCTTGAGTTGTTTCAAGCACTCCTTTATATTTTCCATTTTCATCTTTTAGCGCGAAATATCTTATATGGATGGTTTTATCCTCAAGTTTTATCCAAAACTGTGCCTCATTTTTTGTACCATTTTTAAACGCATCTAGTATCTTTAAAACTTTATCTAAACTCTTTGGCGGGTGACAAAGCTTAACTTCACGCCCAATTATAGAGGGGGTTCTTGAAAAAATCCTATCTTTTGATTGATTAAAAAACACTACTTTACCGTGTTCATCTACCATAGTAATATCAATAGGCAAATGAGAAAAAATTAGGTTTAATTGACTAACTGTTAATTCTCCTACTTTTAAAGACAAAATCTCTTTTTTCAAACTGCTCTTACTGTTTTTAATCTCTAGTTGCCAAAATGGAGGCTCTATTTCTAAAATATAGCCCACTAAAGCCTCGCTTTCACGAACCATAGACCAATCCTCACTACTCAAAATCGCTACTGCGGCTGGAAGCAACATTTTTTCTTCCCTGATTGTCATCTCATTTACATTTTTTAAAATTCTACGAACTTCATTTATGTATTGTCTGCCTAACTCCTCTTTAAATCTACTTTTTAATGTTTTTATACTCTCTCTTATCTCATCATGAAACTCCCACATCCAAACGCTTGGGTAGGTAAAACCTCTTTTTTCAAGATAAGGAAAAAGTGCTTCTTCTTTTTTTAAATAGTGAAGATTTGTCTTATTAAATAATTCAATAATTTCTCTTTTTTTCAAGCTTTTTTTTAAAATGTTTTTTGATATTTTTGAAACTAGCTCTTTTAAAACTCTATTTTCCCTCAAACAGTTATCTACTGGATGTCCTTTTGGAAAATTAGGAATTTTTGAACGGATTTTTTCTTTAATAATTTTTAAAAAAAGATCCCTTCTTCGGCTCTCATCTCGGAAATGATTGCCTTCTTTTTCAAAAAAAACTTGATTTGCCACAAGAAACTCTCTTGCTTCAATTTTTTCCATTCTCTCTAGCCATTTTTCACTATCTTCATAATTAAAATCTTTATGATAATTTAGTATGGACTCAACCACTTCGCTATTTTGCACATCTTCTCCTTTTCTATATCTAGGTGCTTAAGACACCAATTTTGAGCAATTTATATATGCAAATTTTGCTATTTGAAATCAAGCTTTATAGTAAATTTAATTAACAATATATCCGTTATGTTTTTTTATATATAATGAAATTATTATGCTTTTGTGCTTAAAAGATGTTTAATATGTTTTTTTAATAGTTTAATACTTACAATTTAAATAGGGTTTTTCTTGTGTAATGTCGTGCGTGGAGGTGCAAAGATGGCAAGAAGATTTTAGCTTTCAACTTGTAGATTTATCACTTAAAAATTATTGATAACTCCTCTTTTGGCTTTACTTCGCCAATGATTGAAGCTTGTTCATAGCCAGCATTTTTTAACCTTAAAAGTGCTTCATTTGCATCTCTTTCATCTATGGATATTAAAAGTCCACCTGAAGTTTGTGCATCATAAAAAATAATCTCATCACTATTGCAAAGTTTGCTTGAAAACTCTTTGTTTGCATATGATCCAGCTGGAATTATCCCCATATTTGCATAATTTACTGCACTTTTTAATATAGGAATTTTGGCACTTTCTAGCTCCAAAGTAGCATTTTTAGCCATTTCAAGTCCATGTCCAATTAGTCCAAAACCTGTTATGTCAGTGCAAGCATTCACTCTTAAATCTTTAAGTCCTCTTGAAGCGTATAGATTCAATTGTCTCATGATCCTAACAGCCTCTTTTAGTTCACTATCATTAACTAAATCAGCCTTTATAGCTGTAGTTAAAATACCAAGTCCAAGTGGTTTTGTAAGTATCAAAACATCTCCAGCTAAAGGAGTATTATTTTTCCAAAACTTTTTAGGATGCACTAATCCAGTAACAGAGAGTCCATAGTACATTTCAGGAGTCTCTATGGTGTGTCCACCAACTACTACTGCGCCGCACTCTTTAACCTTATCCAAGCCACCCTCAAGAATTTCTCTTAAGATTTCATATGGTTGATTGCAGCTATCAAAACCTACTAAATTCAGAGCATTTATCACCTCTGCTCCCATGGCAAAAACATCGCTTAATGAGTTTGCAGCTGCGATTTGCCCATATATGAAAGGATCATCAACCACAGGGGTTATAAAATCAACAGTTTGAACCAATGCTTCATTCTCATTTAAGAAAAAGACAGAAGCATCCTCACTACTAGAGCTATCTGTTAAAAGCTTTGGATGGGGTGGATAGAGTCCGCTAAGTATATTTGTAAGGTCGCCCGGACCTACCTTAGCTGCTCAACCTGCTGCTTTTACATACTTAGTTAATTTTGCATTATGTCTCATAAACTTATCACATCCTTACTCTCAAGCAAAGACTGGACTACGCTAAAACTATTTCCAATCTTGCCTACTTTTAACTCATTTGTTACTTCATAAAAGTCTAAACAGACTCCGCAAGAGTAAATCTCTACCCCTTTTTCTTCAAGTTGTTTAAGAATTTCCACACATTTTTTATTTTTTGTAGTTAAGTATATGGCTTTGTTAACGCAGATTATCTCTTTTGGTAAACTCTCTTGTTCTAATAAGTTTTGCAAAAATCCAGCCATTAGCATGTTGCCTAACTCATTTTCGCCAATCTTGTCATCTTTTAAAAACAGTACCTTATTTAAAAACTCACTCTTTGGTGAAATTGTGCATTCAAATCCTTTAATGATAGTGATTTTTACACCATCTTCACTCTCTTCAAAACTACTACTATAGCCACAATTTGAGGCATATCTAATGACATTTTCTTTTGAAGCTACGCTATTTACTAAAACATCAAGTGTACTATCATCTGGAAGTGATTCTAAAGCTTTTTTTGTCTCTAAAACTGGTTGTGGGCACTCTAAATTTCGACAATCTATCTTCATTTTATCTCCAAAATTTATGATTTATCAATGTCGAGGCATCGATGTATGCTTGAAACTCAAGCCTAAAAGTGCTTTAATGTAGATTATTTAAAGTTTGCTTCTATCCAAGCCTTAGCCTGCTCTACAGAAGCGTATTTTTGGCTTTTCGCCACTTGTACTTCACCCTCATAAAAGCGAATTCTAATTCCATCTTGTACTTCATCTATCTTAACGCGTGTTATTTTATTTTTATTTAAATAAACACGATCATTTAATGCTATAAACATTTTGACTCCTTTTTTTAAAATATTATCTAACTATCTCTTCGTTCACGCTTATTTCGTGGCTTTAAAAATAGCTCTTTAAACCTACTGTTTGCAAACTCTTCTATCTCATTTTGCAAAGTTTTATAAGCTTCTATAAGTTCGTGCGCATGCTCTCCTAAAGTTGTGCCGCCTCTATCACCACCACCTTTTTGGGTCTCAACCAAAGGAGCATCAAAACCTTTTTGTAAAACTTGAACATGACTCCATGTTTTTTTATAGTTCATTCCAAGTTTTTCTGCTGCACCTGAAATAGAGCCAGTCCTCTCAACATCTTCTAAAACTTGAGTTTTTCCTTTTCCAAATACAAGCTCACCCTTCTCATTTTCAATCCAAGTTTTAGTTTTTACATAAAGTCTTTTACTCTTTTTCTCTTTAAAACACCCAAGTTGGCAGTAAGTTACATCCATGCCATACTTTTCTAGAGTGCCTCTTATGTTTTTAAGCCCAATACCAGCCGCCGCGTCTCTAGCATCTTTGCAAGTGACTCTATTTTTATCATCTTTTAAATCATCTAACCTTAATTTAGCCTCTAAGCTAGAGTGACTTTTATCTAACTTTCCAAACTGCCCAAGCTCACAAGCATCAATCCTAATGCCCATATTCTCAGCAATTTTTCCAACTTTTGTCACATCTTCTTTAGTTTTTGCAGCTATTTTAAAAGCTTCTTTACAATCAAGTTTTCCCTCTTCATTTAAACTATCACTAATCATCTTTTCTACATTAGACATTGATTCTCTCCGCAGCATTATAGATATTCATTCTTCCCTCTCTTACAAAACCGCCAAGAGTTAAATTAAATTTTTTAGCTATCATAAGTCCAAGACAAGTTGAAGCAGTCCTTGAGACTAATATTGGGATTTGGTGCATGATAGCTTTTGCAACCATTTCAGATGAAAGCCTTCCACTTACCATCAAAAAAGAGTTACTTAAATCTGCCCCAGCCATTTGAGCCTTCCCAACTGCCTTATCTATAGTGTTATGTTGAGCTATATCTTCTCCTATGAAAAACTCATTCTCATTTATGAAAAGTTTTGCCGTATGCACGCAGCCAGTTTGCTCATATAAAGGGCACTCTGTATAAAACTGATCCATCTGTCTAGTTAACAAAGAAGCTTCTATGCTAAAAGGATTGTTTATGACTTTTGCCTCAATAGCTTCAGGGTCAATATTTGCTGTAACACTTCGTCCACATCCGCTTATCACGACACCTTCTGCGTTTAATTTATTTATATTTTCACTATTTGCTTTAGCTTCAATCTCAATACCCATGCCATCATTAACTATTTTCATACTTTTAATATCTTTAAAAGAAGATATAATATTTTCGCTCATCAAATACCCAACGGCTAAAGCTTCTTGATCAACAGGAGTTGCCATAACTGCGCCAATTCGCTCACCATTAACGGTTATTTCTAGTTTAATCTCTCTTACTAAGGTATCTTCAGCACTGAATTTTTCGCCATTTTTGATTTTTGTTATTTGTGTAGTAAATACAGGTTCCATCTTTTTCCTTTGCGTGTTAATTAAACTAATATTAACACAACTATTTCAAATAAAAAACTAATATCCCCCTTTAAAACAGAACAAAAAGGGAGTTTTCTCCCTTTTTGTCGCTACACTTTCCCCTCTTTCTTTAACTTATTGTAGTAAGTACTATGTAGTATTCTTACCTCTTCTTCTTCTTTGTGTCCATCTATCATACTATTGATAGCTCCTTTGACTCCAAAGACTGACATATATA
>JAAYLJ010000011.1 GCA_012521935.1 Campylobacteraceae bacterium
CCATGGGATGTTGCTGCTGGAGCTTTAATATTAAAAGAAGCTGGGGGAGTTTTCACAACTTTAGAGGGTAAAAAATATAGCATGAACTCCAGAGTCATCATAGCTAGCAATGGATTGTTGCAAGAAAAATTAGTTGAAAATATTGGGTTTTAAGCTCTTTTAAACATTTTTCTAATTTTTAAAAGTCCTAATTTCATTCCACTATATTTCATAATTTTTGCCAATAGTTTCCATCTATCTTTTTCATAGCAAGGATTTGGACATTTTCTGCAACTAGGCTTCTCTTCATGTGGGCAAGCCTCAAGTCTTTCAAGCGAGTAAAAAAGAGTATTATGGCAAACTTCACAAAGAGTTAAGGTTAAAGGGTTAAACTCTTCACCTTTATACTTTAACTCATATGTTTTTTCAATTTTTTCTTCATGCTTATCATCACAATATATTTTTATAAACTTTGCAACAGTTAGCGCGTCGTGATAAAATTTTTCTGGTTTCATCTTTTACTCCATTTGTAACTATCTTCTTTTGTCAAAATGTAAAATAATTTTTTCTTATCTCTCCAAGCATCTAGCACCATGCCTTCTTCTATGTCGCACCCTTTACAAGTTAAAACTACCGCGCTATGCTCTAACAGGGAGTCTTTATTTGCAACTACAATTATCATATCAAGCTCATTTACAAAAGAGCTTAAATGTCCATACAAATCATGCGCATAGTGCCAACACAGGCCTCTTTTGCTTAAATTTAAATTTACAAGCAAGTTATGAAATCTAGGATTAAAACTAGAGCCATAACTTTTTTTGAGTTTTAGTGTCTGCTCTATGGCTTCTTTTTGTATTAAAAGAGCTTCATTTTTTGGTGCACCTAAATTCTCTAAATAAGAGGATAGAGAAACAGTAACTTTGGGTTCTTTTAAAGAACAGCTTGTAAATAATAGTGCCAAAAAAAGTAGTAAAAGTCTTTGACTCAACTCAAGCCTTTATTCTTTCTCCCTCAGTTATGAAAAAAGCTCCAACTCTGCCTAAAGCTTTCATATCTACTTTTAAATTCTCATTTATGATCAAATCATCAAAATAGACACTTAAAAGGTTTAAAAATATGGGCAAAGTAGGGCTACCTTCAATCTCATAACTATCTCTAAAAGTAGCAAAATAGGCTGCATGAACTCCTTCTATGATTGGAGGGAAGTCTGGATTTACTCTTTTAGTGGGAATGTTAAACTCTTCTATTTCGCTACTATCTTTTGACAAAGATGTAGCACTTTTACTAATAAAATCAGCATGAGAGCTATTTGGAATACAAATGGTAGCTTTTTTAGTATCTAAAATATTTGCTAAAGTATCTTTTGGCTCTCCACTCTCTTTTTTGCCAATTGAAACTACGGCAACTGCTGGCTTTGATGTTAGCGGGGCAAAATAGCTAAAAGGAGCCACATTTATCACACCACTATTTTCTGTAACTATCCAAGCAATAGGTCTTGGAAAGATTGAATTACTCATTATTGAGTAGCACTTATTTGCCTCAAGTTTTTCTAAATCTAAAATCATTTTTTACTCCTAATCTTTTAAATATTTTTCTAACTTAATTGAAATCAAAGAGATGGGATAGGTTAAAAGTAAGTAACCAATGGCAAGAGGAATGTAGCTTTCAAGTGTTGAATAAGTGTAAGCATTTACCTCTTGTGCATTCATAGTAAACTCATTTATGGAAATGATTGAAAGAAGGGATGAATCTTTTATGATTGAGGCAAATTGTCCTGCAAGTGGCGGTAAAATCCTCTTATATGCTTGAGGAAAAATGATAAATCTATAGGTTTGAAATGTTGTAAAACCTAAGCTTTTTGCACCCTCAAACTGCCCTTCATCTATGCTTTGAAGCCCTGCTCTTATCATTTCAGTCACATAAGCTCCTGCAAAAAGAGCTAAAATGACAACCCCAGCTACATATCTATTGTCAAATCCTAAATTATCAGCAAAGACATAAAAAAAGATTAAAATTTGAACTAAAAGAGGAGTTCCTCTAATGGTTTCAATATAAAATCTACTAAAAAACCTAAGTATAATTATTTTAGAATTTTGTCCATATGCGAAAAAAAGTCCAATTAAAAAACTAAGAAGTAAAGCACTAAATGAGATGATAATTGTCATTAAAAAACCATCAATAAACTTTTGCCTATACTCCCAAATACTCTCCCAGCTAAAATCATATGAAACATTTGAAAACATAAAATAAAAGAGTAAAAAGATTGAAAATAGCAACAGGGTAAAATTAAAAAGATAGACACCAAAAGATAGGTTGGATGCTTTTCTAAACTTCAAAGGGTCAATGAAATAGTGTTTAATTGAGATTTTTCATCCTTAAAAGAAAAATGGGATACCCAACTCTTCAAAAGTTTTTTTCGCTTCTGTTAGATACTTTTTTGCCAATCTATCAAAAGTTCCATCTTTTTTTGCTAATTCTATAAAATCATCAATCCTATTTTTTAACTCCACATCATCTTTTCTCATTGCAACTCCCCACTCTTCTGGGTTTTCTTGAAAAGGTTCTAAAAGTGCTACGCTTTTATCTTCATGGTTTTTCCAATTTCTAAATATAGTCAATTGATCATATAAAAATCCATCTGCTTTTTTTTGTAAAACTTCTAAAACAGCAGAATTTTCTTTATCAAAAATTAACAAAGATGCGTTTTGTAAGTTTGACATTGCGTAAATATGGCCTGAAGTTCCTTTTTTTACCGCAACCTTTTTACCTTTTTGATTTAAATCATCTATTTTTAAAATATTTGAATTTTTATGAGTCAAAATGGCTAGATTTGCTCGTGCGTATGGCTTTGAAAAAAGTACTGTTTTTGATCTTTGCTCTGTAATTGTCATTGAAGAGATGATAATGTCAACTTTTTTTGTCTTTAGTGATGGGATAAGTCCATCCCACGCAATATTTTTAATAATAACTTCTCTTCCTAAATATTCACCTAGTGCCTTTGCAAAATCAACACTGATGCCACTTGGTGTTCCATCTTTTTGGCTCATTTCAAAAGGTGGATAAGCTAGTTCCATCCCAACATTTAGTGGTTTACTTGCGTGTAGTAAAGAAAGAGTTAAAAATATAATCAATAAGAGTTTTTTCATAAGTATCCTTTTTGTTTAACACATTTTACTCTTATTTGCTGGCAAAAAGCTTGAGTGAGCGAATTAAATCCTCTTTTGTATCTATTCCTATGCTTTGTGATTTAACTTTTATCATTTTTATCTTATATCCATAGCTTAAAGCCCTTAATTGCTCTAGTTTCTCGCTATTTTCTAAAAATGATGGCAAGAGAGTACAAAAAGTTTTTAAGCTTTTAAAATTAAAACCATAAAGTCCCAAATGTCCATAGTAAATATCTCTTTTGCCGTCTCTATCAAATGGCACTAAAGCCCTTGAAAAGTAGATAGAATCACTATTTTTATCTATGACAACCTTTACTTGGTTTTCGCTTTTTGCCTCTTCTTTTGAAATCTCTTTATAGCAACTTGCCATAAACCAATCTAAATTTCTGTTTCTATTTATTTCATCATAAAGAGCTTGAACTACCTCTTTTTCAATAAAAGGTTCATCTGCTTGAACATTTAAGATTAAATCACTATCTTTTAGTTCAAGTTTTTGCGCAGCTTCAAAAACTCTATCAGTTCCGCTTGGATGAGAGCTTTTTGTAAGTATGGCTTTAATTCCATATTTTCTTGCAAGTTCCATCACTTCATTTGAATCAGTTGCTATGACTACTTCATCTATCTCTTTTACCCTAAGGGCAGTGGCAATCACCATTGGAGTGCCATCTACTAGAGTTAAAACCTTTTTTTCAAATCTAGTTGAAGCTAATCTTGCTGGGATTATTATCATCTTTCATCTTTTAAAAATTTCAAAATTTCACTCTCAATCTCTTTTTTATCAATCACACTATCATGAATAATCTCTTTAGAAAAAAGATTTTTAATTTGTGATGGAATTGGGATTTTTAAAGCATTGCTAACCCCCTCAAGCGCCACTTTATCACTATGAGATGTCTTAGATTTTTGTAAAGCACTAAAAAGTGTTGGCGCAAACTTAGTCCACTCCGCCGTTGCGCAAAAGATATTTTTTAATGGTTTTAAATTAAGCTCTTTAACCTTAAAGCAAGTTGCAGTATGGGGATCTAAAATATACCCTTTTAATGCGTACTCACTCATGATTTCTTTACCAAAATCATCATCACTGTAAACTGCGTCAAAGCTCTCTTGTAAGGCAGAAAGCTCTTCTTTATTAAGAGTGTAAAATCTTTCTTTTTTCAAACTCTCCATAAGCTCTTTTGTTCGCTTGCTTCCAAATAGATCATACAAAAGTCTCTCTACATTAGATGAGATGAGTATATCCATAGCAGGTGAGGTTGTTTTTAAAAGCTCTCTATCTCTTAAGTCGTAAATTCCAGTTGTGAAAAGCTGGGTTAAAATATTGTTTATATTTGAGGCAATTAAGATTTTCTCAATTGGAAGCCCCATCTTTTTTGCATAGTAAGCTCCAAGAGCATTTCCAAAGTTTCCGCTTGGGATTGTGAAATAAACTTTCTCCTCACTTGAAATTTCACCCATTTTTAAAGCTTGCACATAAGCGTAAATGTGATATATGGTTTGAAATATAATTCTTCCAAAATTTACAGAGTTTGCAGCGCTTAAATTAATATCCACCTCTTTTAATTTTTTATGAAACTCATCTTTATTTAAAAGCTCTTTTAGTGCTTGTTGTGCATCATCAAAATTGCCATGAATTCCAAAGACTTTTAAGTTTTTACCACCTGCTGTTGTCATTTGCAATCTTTGAACATCACTAGTTCCACCATCAGGATATAGGCAAACTACCTTTATGTTTGGTTTATCACTAAAAGATTCAAGTGTTGCAGGACCTGTATCTCCACTTGTTGCAGCTAAAATAAGGTAATTCTCACTCCTATGTTTTGCTAAATGAGATAAGATATTTCCAAAAGGTTGAAGTGCCATATCTTTAAAGGCTCTTGTTGGGCCATGATAAAGCTCATTAACAAGACAGTTTTCACCTATTTTTACTAAAGGGGCAGGGCTATTTGGGTTGTCAAATTCATCATAAAGATTTAAAGCTTCTTTTAAAACACTCTCTTTAATGTCAATTTTAAAGAGTTTTAAAACCTCCAAAGCCACCTCTTTATATGTGAGATTTTTAGCTTTTTTTAGAAAATCTTCATTAAATTTTGGGATAGATTTTGGAACATAAAGTCCCCCAAAGCTTGCATTTGGATACAAAATAGCTTCTGAAAAATTTACCTCTTTTGGCTTAATTCCATCATTTCCTCTTGTTTCAATAAACATTTGCTTCTTCCTTTTTCAAACTATTTTTTAGCCAATCCAAATACTCTTTATCTCCATCTACAATTGGAGTTGCAATGATTTCTGGCACCTTGTATGGATGGTTTAATTTAACTACTTCTTTAAGCTCTTCAAATAAGCTTTGGGAGCTTTTTATCATCATTAATGATTCACTCTCCCTTTTAATTTCACCCTCCCAGCTAAAAACTGAACTAATTTCAGGGAAGATATTCACGCAAGCTGCTAGCTTTTTCTCTAAAAGTTTTTTTGCTAAAGATTTAGAAATTTCATTTGAGGGTGAGGTTACATAGATAATTATTGCACTCATTTTTTAAACACCGTCCCAATCCCTTCATCTGTAAAAAGTTCTAAAAGTATGGAGTGTTCAACTCTTCCATCTATGATGTGAGCTTTATTTACCCCTCCATTTACTGCTTCTAAGCAAGCATCAACCTTTGGAAGCATCCCTCCATGGATGGTTCCATCAGCCTTTAACTCCTTAATCTTATCAACTGTTAGAGTAGAGATTAGGTTTTTATCTTTATCTAATACGCCTTTGGTATCAGTTAAAAAAAGCACTTTTTCTGCTTTTAAACTAATAGCTATTTTACTTGCAGCTAAGTCTGCATTTATGTTAAATCCAGGATGAGTCGCACTATCGCCAGCTGCAATTGGCGCAATGACAGGGATGAAGCTATCATCAATTAGCTTTAAAAGTACGCTACTTTTTATATCGCATATATCTCCAACCAAGCCATATTTTCCATTTGCTAATGGAGTTGCTCTCATAAAATTTGCATCTTTTCCTGTAATGCCAATGGCTTTGGCACCATGATAGTTTAATAAAGCTGTTATCTCTTTATTTATATTTCCGCTTAAAACCATTTCAACAACTTCCATTACCTTCTCATCAGTAACCCTAAGTCCATCTACAAAGTTTGTCCCAAGCTCTAGTTTTTCAAGTAGTTCACTTATCTTTTTTCCACCACCATGCACAATGACAGGTTTTATTCCTACAAGATATAAAAGAACTAAATCTTGAACAAAACGATCTTTTAAAGTAGGGTTTATCTGCGCAGCTCCGCCATATTTTATCACGATAATTTTTTTAGTAAATCTTTTAATGTATGGTAGTGCCATTAATATAGTTTTTGCAGTCTCTATTTTTCTACGCAAAGTTGCTCCTTAAAAAGTTGCTATTTTATCTAAAAGGGGGTTAAAAGAGTTTTATCAAAAACTCTATTTTGTTTTTTCTAAAAGATAAGCTTCAATATCTTCAACATTATATACGCTTTTGTCCCGCAAGTCTAAATGAAGGAGATCTAGGGAGATTAGGTTTTCTCTAATAGGAGTAAAATTTTTAAAATCTAATATATTTATATCTTTATGCTCTTCATGCAAGATGATAAAATCATCCCCATAAACTCTAAAAAGTAGAGCTTTTGGGTATGAATTTTGCAAAAATGCTCCAAAAGATCTTAAAAGTTCATCCCCTTTAGTCCATCCAAAATTTAAATTATATTCACCCATACCTCTAATACAAACGATATTTACGCATCTTAAAGATGATGAGTGTTGATTTAAAATAGTATTTAAGTAGATGGTATTAAAAAGTCCAGTTAAAGAGTCTTTGAAGAAGTAAGCAAATCTTTCTGCCTCTTCTTGTGTAGCAAATTTTATAATATCTTGCTCATAAGCTTGAATAGAGTCTATGCTTTCAAAATAACCTGCTGCTTTTTCCACCACATTTGGATCAAACTGCAAGCCTGATTGGGACTCTAACTCTTCTACTGCCTCTTTTATATTTTTTCTAGGTTTGTAAATTCTAGTTGTTGTCATTGCATCAAAAGCATCAGCAA
>JAAYLJ010000090.1 GCA_012521935.1 Campylobacteraceae bacterium
GAGAAGATAGTAAAACTTGATTTGCCTTGCCAGCCTTGTATGAAAAGGGTGTGTCCGCTAAAGCATCATGACTGCATGAAGCAGATAAAAGCGGATGATGTTTTGGAAAAAGCGAGCGAGTTAGATGGGAAATAGCAAAAGAGTGCTTGTTTTAAGATGTGGTGCTTTGGGTGATTTAGTATATTCAACATCAGTTATTGATGCACTAAGGTTAGAGTTTGGAGAAAATGTGATTATTGACTATGTAACTACACCTAGTTCTTCAAAACTTTTTGAAAATGACGCTAGAGTTAACAAAATATTTCATTTAAAACATAAAAAAGTGCCAATTATATTTAGCTCACAAAAAAAAGCAGTGATAAAACATTCAATAAACAATCCTTATGATATTTTGATAAATTTTGAAATGGGCAAGCAGTTTAAAAGCTTAGTTAAGCACATTGTTGCAAAAAAAAAGGTTGGTTGGTTTAGCGAGGACATTAAAGTTCCCTCTAAATTAAATAGAGGCAAACAACAAAAATATTTTTTTTCATCTACAGTATCTAAACAAAATCTTGAAAAATCATCTCCTAGCATTTCAACGAGTAAATTTATTGATATAAAAGATAAATTTAAACTTAAAAACAACTACATTGTAGTGTCTCCTAGCAATTCTCATGTAATTAAAAAAGTGATTAACTATAGAGCTTGGGAAAATAGTTCTTGGGGTGAGCTTATAGATAAATTATCAAAGAAAAATCAAATTGTTATACTAGGCAATAAAAACGAAGAGAAATTTTTTAATTTGCTTAAACCATATCCTAAGAATGTAGTTGATTTAGTTGGAAAGACTAATATATTAGAATTGTGTACAGTTGTAAAATATGCAAAAGCTACTATATGTACCGATTCCGCAATTGGACATATCAGCGCTGCTGTAAATACACCTGTAGTGGTATTGATGGGGCCTAATAGCACTATAACAGACTCTCCATATGCTACACCATTTAATAAAGTTTATCCATTATCATTAAATTTAATATGCTCTCCTTGCTATAAAACTAAAAGGATGAAAGCGTGTAAAGATAATATCTGTATGAAAAATATTACCCCTGAAATGGTAATAAATAAATTGAAAATAAATAACTTATTGTTAAAGGATTAAAATGAAAGGCATCATACTAGCTGGAGGAAGTGGGACAAGACTATATCCAATCACAAAAGGAGTTAGTAAGCAACTTTTACCAGTTTATGATAAACCAATGATTTACTACCCACTTTCAGTTTTGATGCTTGCAGGCATTAAAGAGATTTTAATCATTACAACGCCTGAAGATCAGATAAACTTTAAAAACTTACTAGGCGATGGTAGTGAGATTGGAATAAGATTAGAATATGTAGTGCAACCAAGCCCAGATGGTTTAGCACAAGCTTTCATTTTGGGTGAAGAGTTTTTAAATGGTGGGGATGTCTGTTTGATACTAGGAGATAATATATTTCATGGACATGGATTAACTGCGCTTTTAACTAGCAGCATTAAGAATGTAAAAGAGGAAAGCAAGGCAACTGTATTTGGATACTATGTGAATGATCCAGAAAGATATGGGGTAGCAGAGTTTGATGAGGGTGGCTCAGTTATTAGCATAGAAGAAAAACCTAAAAACCCTAAAAGCAACTATGCAGTTGTTGGGCTATATTTTTATCCAAATGATGTAGTAAAAAAAGCTAAAACAGTTAAACCAAGTGAGAGAGGAGAGCTAGAGATAACTACTCTAAATGAGCTTTACCTAAAAGACAACCGCCTAAAAGTGGAGCTAATGGGCAGAGGGTTTGCTTGGCTTGATACTGGCACACATGAGAGCTTACTAGAAGCTAGTAGTTTTATACAAACCATAGAAAATAGACAAAGCTTAAAAGTAGCATGTCTTGAAGAGATAGCATATGAAATGGGATATATATCGAAAGAGCAGCTCTTAGAGCTAGCAAAACCTTTAAGTAAAAATCAGTATGGTAATTATCTTGCTAGAAGGGCTAAATATCCAAAAAGGATCAAATAATATGAATTTTATAAAAACTAGCATGCCTGAGATAGTAATTGTTGAGCCAAGAGTGCATGGTGACAGTAGAGGTTACTTTGTAGAAGCTTTCAGGAAAGACAAGCTAGAGGAGTTTTTAGGATATAAGATTGACTTCACTCAGGACAATGAGAGCAAATCTAGCTATGGAGTGTTAAGGGGATTGCACTATCAGCTCCCACCATTTGCCCAAACAAAACTTGTGCGAGCTGTAAGTGGTAAGATTTTAGATATAGCAGTTGACATTAGAAAGGGGTCACCTACTTTTGGCAAACATATAGCAGTTGAGCTAAGTGATGAAAATAAGCGTCAACTATTAATCCCAAGAGGATTTGCACATGGGTTTTTAACTTTAGAAGATGATACAGTTGTTTCTTATAAAGTAGATAGTTACTATAGTTATGAACATGATAGAGGAGTCGCTTATGATGACCCCTTTATAGGCATAAATTGGAAGATAGAAGCAGATAAGCTGCTACTTTCAGACAAAGACAAAAAACAACCAAAACTAAATGAAACAAATGAACTGTTTGAATTTGGAGTGGACTACTATGCGAGATAAAAAGTACAACATCTTAGTAACTGGAGCAAACGGACAACTTGGAAGTGAGATAAGAGAACTCTCAACTAACTATTTGCACAACTTCTTTTTTACAGATAAGGCTGAGCTTGATATTGTAAGTTTGGATGAAGTTAAAAGATTTGTTAAAACAAACTTAGTTGATGTCATCATCAACTGTGCAGCCTATACTGCTGTAGATCAAGCACAAAGCGATGAAGCAAATGCAGATGCCATAAACCACCTAGCGGTCAAAAATTTAGCTCTTATCTCCAAAGAGCTTGGTGTTAAGCTAGTGCATATTAGTACTGATTATGTATTTGATGGCAAAAACTATAAGCCATACAAAGAGCAAGACTGCACTAATCCCCAGTCAGTCTATGGCAAAACAAAGCTTGATGGTGAAAGGGCTATGCTAAAAATAAATCCGCTAAACTCTATCATTATAAGAACTTCTTGGGTGTATAGTAGCTATGGTAGCAACTTTGTAAAAACTATGCTCCGTCTTGCCAAAGAGAGAGATAGGCTAAATGTCATATATGATCAAGTGGGAACGCCGACATACGCTAAGGATTTGGCAAAAGCTATCCTAACTATAATTCAACATTCAAAATTCAACATTCAAAATTCAAGCTCTCATACTGAAATTTATAATTTCAGTAATGAGGGCGTAGCTTCTTGGTATGATTTTGCAAAAGAGACTATGAAGATGGCAAAACTAAACTGCCAGATAGAGCCAATAGAGTCGAAAGATTATCCAACTCCAGCCTCAAGACCACACTATTCTATTTTAAATAAATCAAAGATAAAATCAGAGTTTGATTTAAAGATACCGTACTGGAAAGACTCTCTTTGTGACTGCATCACAAAAATTATGAATGATGAGTGTTGAATGATGAGTGAAAAAAATATTGTTTTAAATAAATCTTTTGATTTTGCAGTAAGGATTGTAAAGCTTTATAAATTTCTATGTAATGAAAAAAAAGAGTATATACTTTCAAAACAACTTCTTAGAAGTGGCACTTCAATAGGCGCAAATATAAATGAAGCACAAGCTGCGCAAAGCAGAGCAGATTTTGCATCTAAGATAAGTATAGCTAGCAAAGAAGCTAGAGAGACAAAATACTGGATAGATCTACTTATAGAAACAGAATATTTAAATATAAATGATAACCATGTAAAGAGTTTGCTAGAAGAGACTGAAGAGATAATAAGAATACTAACAAGCATAGTAAAAACATCAAAGGAAAATAAATAATGGAACAAATAAACACTCAGCATTCAAAATTCAAAACCAATATGAACAATCACACTTCACTCAAAACTCAAAACTCAAAACTCAAAACTATATTACTAACTGGTTGCGCAGGTTTCATTGGAAGTAACTTTGTACCATACTTTTTAGAAAAGTACCCAAACTATAATCTTGTTAATTTAGACTTACTAACTTATGCGGGAGATTTGAGAAACCTAAAAGAGATAGAAGGTCATCCTAGATATAGATTTATTAAAGGAGACATTTGTAACCGTGAGTTGGTTGAATATATATTTAGTGAGTTTGACATAAAAGGAATCATACACTTTGCAGCAGAGTCTCATGTGGATAATTCCATCAAAGATCCAGAGCTATTTATAAAGACAAATGTAAATGGCACTTTCACCCTGCTTGATGTTGCTTATAAACACTGGATGGAGAGACCTTTTAAATATCGAAAACGATATTTAAAAGGAATTAATAATGATGAATGTTTAATGATGAATGAAGAAGGTAATTCAAAATTCAAAATTCAAAATTCAAAATTACCACGGTTTCACCATATAATCACAGATGAAGACGATGGAACACTAAGTGATGACCCCAAAGATCTCTTCACTGAAACAACACCCTATGCTCCAAACTCACCATATAGCTCAAGCAAAGCTTCATCAGACATGCTAGTTAGAGCTTATAGAGAAACTTATGGTCTAAACACACTCATCACAAACTGTTCAAACAATTATGGACCAAAAC
>JAAYLJ010000091.1 GCA_012521935.1 Campylobacteraceae bacterium
ATTGAAATTCTTTTAAGATTTGGTTTCATTTCCAATTTAGCATTTGGAAAATTTACTGAATTTGTAATATTGCCACTTTCTAAAAACTCTTTTAAAGAAGATGCAGCAAATATGGCACAATTCTCCTCACTCTCCTTAGTTGAAGCTCCTAAATGAGGGATTGCAATAACCTTTTCATGGCTTATTAATGTACTATTTGGAAAATCAGTTACATAAGTACTTACTTGATTTTTGTCTAGCGCACTAATTAAATCTTCATCATTAAAAAGCTCACCTCTAGAAAAATTCATAATTTTAATGCCATTTTTCATCTTATTAAAAAGCTCTTCATTATACATTTGTTTAGTAGATGGAAGTAGCGGAACATGAATGGTTAAAAAGTCAGACTTTTTAAGAAGATACTCTAAACTTGAAGCTTTTTTAACCTTATTTGAAAGCTCCCAAGCTGCGTCAACTGATAGATAAGGATCAAATCCTATCACATTCATACCAAGTGATAGTGCATCTTTTGCAACTAAAGCCCCAATGGCTCCTAGGCCAATAACGCCTAAAGTTTTACCTTTTATCTCAGATCCAGCAAATCTTGATTTGTTTTTCTCTACCTGTGATTCAATTTCGCTATCTTCTCCCTTTAAAACTTTAGCCCAGCCCACACCTTTTATAATCTCTCTTGAGGCTAAAAATAGCGAACAGATAACTAACTCTTTAACCGCATTCGCATTTGCACCAGGAGTATTAAAAACCACTATCCCCTCATCACTACATCTTTGTAAAGGAATATTGTTTACCCCAGCGCCAGCTCTTGCAATGGCTTTTAATGATTTTGGAAAAGTCATCTCATGCATTTGGTAGCTTCTAGCTAGAATTGCATCAGGATTATCTTCTTCATTAGATATGCAGTAATCCTCTTTTGGCAAAAGAGTTAAGCCTTTGTTTGAAATTTTGTTTAAGGTTAAAATCTTATACATCCTAACCTCTTTTCTTTGCAAATTCATTAAGCAATTCACAAAGGGCACTAACACCTTCTATGCGCATTGCATTATATATTGAAGCTCTAAGTCCACCAACGCTTCTATGTCCTTTTAAGCCAATCATTCCTGCCTTAGTTGCTTCTTTTAAAAGTTCACTCTCTAATTCATTGTCTTGAAGCTTAAATGAGACATTCATCAGCGATCTAGACTCTTTTTTGGCATGTGGAACATAAAATCCATTACTATTATCTAAAGCCTCATATAGTAATGAAGCTTTAGATTTATTATATTTTTCTATTTTCTTAATGCCACCTTGAGATTTAATCCACTTCATTGTGAGATTTAAAAGATATATGCTAAAAGTTGGCGGCGTATTATAAAGTGAATTTGCCTTAGCATGAGTTTTATATCTTAGCATTGTAGGAACGCTATTAGATGAGCGCTCAAGTAGGTTTTTTCTAATAATAACAATAGTAATTCCAGATGGGCCTGCATTTTTTTGAGCTCCAGCAAAAAGTAAATCTACATTTTCCCAATCAACCATATATGAAAAAATATCACTAGAAGCATCTACTACTAAAGGAGATTTTGTTTTTGGAAAGTTTTTATATTGTGTTCCATAAATTGTATTATTTGAAGTTATATAAGCATAATCAGCATCGTTGCTAAAGTTAACCTCTGGAATATATGAGTAAGTTTCATCTTTGCTGCTAGCAACTATCTTGAAGTTATATCCTAAAAGTTTAGCCTCTTCAATGGCTTTTGCTGACCATACTCCAGTATCTGCAAACTCAATAGCACCACCTTCATATAGATTTAGTGGCACCATTGCAAACTGCATAGATGCTCCACCTTGCAAAAATAAAATATCAAATTCATTAGGCAAAGCGTAGAGTTCTCGTATCAAATCTATCGCTTCATTGTGCACTTTATCATAAAGAGTGCTCCTGTGAGAAGCTTCCATAATGGAAATGCCGCTACCTTCAAAGTCTATAAACTCTTTATGAGCCTCTTTTAAAACCTCAGGAGGAATCATCGATGGACCCGCTCCAAAATTAATTCTCATCACCTCTCCTTATCTTAATTAGGTATGAATTTTTATAAAAAGCTTACATTTTACCAAAACAATCTATAAAATCTTATGAAGCGTAGTAGCGTCTCCCATCCAATTTGCAAGAGTTTCCCAATCGCTCTTTTCGACCATCTTTTTTGCTAATGATAACTCTTTTTCAAAAGCTGTTATGGCTTCTAGAATATTTTCTCTATTTTGTTTAAAAATTTCACTCCACATAATGGGGGAACTTTTTGCAATCCTGCTCATATCTTTAAAACCACCACCAGCTAAAAGCAAAATCCGTTTTGGATCTTCTTGTTTCATTACACTATTAGCTAAGGCGTAACTTAGGGCATGAGGCAGATGAGAGATAAATGCTGCATGTTTATCGTGCGCCTCTTCATCCATAAAAACTATCTTCATTCCTATGTGTGAAAAGACTCCAACAGTTCTTTCTTTATGCAAATCTCCTGAACTATCAAAATCACAAAGTACTACAACTGCACCTTGATATAGATTTTCAAGAGCAGCGCTTGGGCCAAACTTTTCAGTTCCAGTCATTGGGTGAGCAGCTATGAAGTTAGATCTTATTGAGGCGGGGACTGAGCTTATAATCTTTGCTTTTGTACTTCCTAAATCAATTATTGTTGTTTTTTCTGAAACATCTTTTAGCTTTTCTAAAGTTTTAATTATCGCTTCAACTGGGATAGCTAAAAAAATCATATCACACTCTTTTATCTCACTAAATGAGACAATCTCTTCAACTAATCCAAGCTTTAGTGCCTCTTCGCAGTGAGTTAAGTTGTGATCAAATCCAACAACTGAGCTTATAATTTTTGTTTTTTTTAAGGCAAGACCTAAAGAACCACCCATTAAGCCAAGCCCAATAATGCCTATTCGCATAAAAAATCCTTGCAAAAGTGGTTATTTTACACCGAATTAAAATTGGAAATGGTATTATATCCACTTTATTAAAAACAGAAATTAATGAGGATAAAATTTGAAAAACTTAAAATACTTCATCCCTCTTTTGCTTTGCTCTTACCTTTCAGCCATTCCAATAAAATCAATCTCTTTTGATGGAATAGTAAGACTTTCAACTGACACAGCTTTAGAGTTAAGCGGGTTAAGAGTTGGTGAAGAGTTAGATATTGAGAAAGTGGATCACGCTATTAAAAAGCTATATTTGCAAAGCTATTTTGAAGATATTTGGGTAGAAGAAGATAGCGGGCATGTAACTATATTTGTAAAAGAAAAACCAGTAGTAGCTAGAGTAGAGTTTGATGGTGTTGGCAAAACTGATAGGGAGACGATAGAGAAGTTTTTACCCATTAAAAAAGGGATGATGCACGATTACGCATCTATTGAAGAGGCTAAATCAACCATAAAACAATTTTTTGAAGCAAAAGGCTATTTTGATACAGTAGTTGAGTCTAAAGAAGAGCCACTAGCAAATGATGATAGAAGTTTAAAAGTAACTTTTGTTGTAAATAGGGGTGAAAAAATCCTCATCCGTTCAGTGGAAATGTGCGGGGCAGAATCTTTAAGATATAAAGATGTTGAGCTAGAGCTTGGAAATAAACAAAGAGAGCTACTTGGCTATTTTTGGGGTTTTAACTCTGGTGAATTAAAAATACATGAACTTCCACTTGATAGTGATAGAATTAAAGATGCCTATATGAAAAAAGGCTTTTTAGATGTAGAGGTTAGCCCTGCGTTTTTGAAAACTTATGCAGATAGTTTTAATGCTTCGCTTTCATATTACATAGAAGAGGGCGATAAATACACAGTTAAAAAGATAACTTTTGATGATAAAGATGGTTTATTAGATGAAGAGAAGTTAAGAAAAAGACTTCTTTTAAAAGAGCAAGAGAGGATGAATGTTGATTGGCTAAGGAAAGATTTAAAAACTATTGAAACCTTAGTTGCTGATCAAGGATATGCCTTTGCTAGAGCTTATCCAGACATAAAGCAAGATAAAGAGGATAAAAGTGCATCTATTATCTACCATATTATCCCAGGAGATAAAGTTACAATTAGAAATGTAAGGATTTCTGGAAACAGTAGAACAATAGATAGGGCAATAAGAAGAGAGCTTTACTTAACAGAAGGAAGCCTTTATAGCAGAACTGATTTAAATGATTCAATTAATGCAATAAGAAGAACAGGTTACTTTGAAGATGCTGCCATAAAAGAGGAAAGAGTAAGTAAAAACAGTATGGACTTGATAGTAAATGTAACTGAAACCAATACTGGCGCAATTGCAGGGGGAATTGGATATGGAACTGCTAAAGGGATAATTTTAAGTGGAAGCATATCTGATAATAATATATTTGGATCTGGATTAAAGGGTGTTTTTGCAGTTGAGAGATCTGATGATGAGCTCTCTGGTAGGATTTCCTTGACTAACCCAAGAGTTTTTGATTCAGTTTATAGTTTAGGTGGAAGTGTATATGCTGAAGATAATGAGTGGATTGACTTTAAAGAGAAAATTTTAGGTGCAAATATGCATGTGGGAAGAAAAATAGGTAGATATACAAGTGTAAGTTTACTCTACACCATAGAAGAGACAAATCTAAAGGGATTAACTCAAGGTTTAAAAGATTGGGGATATAAAGAGGGAAAGAGTTTAAAAAGCTCACTATCTCCATCAATATCATTTGATAATACAGATGATTATTATCTACCAAGAAGTGGCTTTGAAGCTAGTACTTCGCTTGAGTTTGCTGGAGTGGGAGGAGATGAAAAGTTTACTAAAAGCATTACCCAGTTTGCAACTTTTTATGGTTTTAGAGATAAGACTGATTATGATTTAATCTTAAGATATAGAGCTAGATATGCGATGGTTTGGGATAATGGATATTTGCCAATTTACGAAAGACTCTACCTTGGAGGACTTAGTACCTTAAGAGGTTTTAGATCAAGATCGATTTCACCTAGAAATAAAGAGGGAAAATTAAGAGGTGGTGAAATTTACTTTACAAATAGTATTGAAGCAAGCATTCCTTTGGTTGAAAGATTAAAGATGAGAGCTTCAGGTTTTATTGATTATGGAATGATTGGGGATAAAAAATTAACAGAAGAGACAAGGGCAAGTGCAGGTGTAGCGCTTGAATGGAACTCGCCTTTAGGGCCAATTGCTCTAATTTATGCAAAACCAATTAAAAGTGAAACTTGGGATGAAACATCAAAGTTTGAATTTACAATTGGAAGGCAGTTTTAACTACCTAAATGCGATGGCAAATGAAGCAGGTTTAATAAGTTTTTTAACAGCTTCTTTTGCAAGAACGGTGGAGGAGCTGTTTTTAATGTAAAGAGTGTGGTTTTTGTAGCAAAATTCCATTTTTTGCCTTGAATAATCAATATTTAAACTCTTTGCAAAAGCTAAAATGAAACTAAGCCATAAAACAGTATCTTTATCAGGTAGTAACTCTTCAAAAAGAGTTAATTCTGCTTCAGTTGGCAGTTTGCTATGGTGAGTTTTTACCAAAAGTGCAATTAATGCCTTCTCTTTATGAGTGTATCCAAAATTCAAACTATTTAATACAAAATAAAAGCCATGAAGCCTTGATTGATAAAAGTTTAAATTTCTCCCAACATCATGCAATTTACCAGCTATTTCTAACTCTTTTTTAAAACTACTATCCATTTTATGCAAACTTTGAAGCGCGTCAAAGAGCATGGATGCACACTTGGCGGTATGAAGATCATCTTTTTTAGATATAGCAAACCTATCTATGAGGCTTTTAAGGCTAGGATTAAAATTTTGAGGAAAGACTCCATTTGAGGTTTTTAAAAGATCTTTTAAAAAAACACCCTCTCTAACCCCAGCACCAGAAGTTAGCACTCTTTTAATTTCTAATTTTGAAACTATAGAGTTAAAGATTAAGCCACCTTCTCTAACGGTATCAAATCTATCTTTTTTAAACCCAATTAATTTTAAATCCTCAGGAGTTAGGGTAGGGATTTTATTTAAAAAATCTTTATGGCTTTTTATCTCATATTCAAACCCATGCACTGTTTTTAAAGGATACTCCTCTTTTTCCATGATAAATGATGAGATAGCCCTAAGTGTTCCGCCTATGGTTATTAAAAGTGGAGATTTAAAATCTTCAATATCACCAATATTTTCATTTAAAAAGGCATCTAACTCAACTTTAGGCTTATCTTGATCAAAAAAGAGCTCTTTTAATCTAATAGTTCCAATGTCAAGCGAGAGCGTTTTTACGATTTTCCCATCAATTATCTTTGAAAGTTCAGTAGATCCTCCACCAATGTCAATGGTGGTTGCTTCTTTTATGGGGGGTAGTAAATTGATAGCTCCAGTAGCTCCAAGCAAAGCCTCTTCATTGCCATCAATGATTTTAATCTTTAATCCACTCTCTTTTTTTACTTTATTTATAAACTCTTTTTTATTTGGAGCATCTCTTAGGGCTGAAGTTGCAATACAAAAAATTTTATAACATTTAATATTTTTACATAAAAAACTAAACTCTTTTAATATCGTAATGGCTCTTTGGATGGGAGCTTCTTGCAATCTTCCACCACTTTCATAAGCTCCCTCACCAATCCTCACACGGCTTTTTATCTCTTTTAAAAGATGAAAACCATAACGGCTAGTTTTTTCATATACTGCTAATCTAACAGAGTTTGTTCCAAGATCAATAACAGCTGTTAATTTAGCCATTACTCTTCATCATTTAGCTGTTCAAATTTTAGCCTCAATTCCTCAATGCTCTCAACATTGTCTGGATCTGGGATTATACAATCCACTGGACAAACTGCCACACACTGCGGCTCATCAAAATGCCCCATACACTCAGTACAATAATCTGGATCTATTATATAAATTGGATCTGCCTCTTCAATAGCACCGTTTGGGCACTCATCTCTACAAGCATCACAAGCAATACACTCATCAGTTATCATCAATGACATTAAATATCCTCTTTTTGAAATATTTTGTGTGTTATACACTAAAGTAACTTTAACAAAATTGAAAGATGAAATTTTTTCTTACTTGAAGTTAAATTGGTAAGGCTAATTTAGCCACAGCCCCATTCCCATTTTTTTTGTTAGAGATGGAAATTGAAGCTCCAAGTGCATCTGCGGCGCCTTTGGCTAAAAATAGCCCTAACCCAGAGCCGCCTTTGCTACCAAATCTTACAAAAGGTGCAAAAAGATCTTTACTCTCATCTATCCCTACTCCCTCATCATATACTTCTATATTTAAAAATGTATCATGAATGAAAGCTTTTACAGTTACAGTTGCACCTTTATCTGAAAATTTTAAAGCATTTTGAACAAAATTTTGCAAAATATGAGTTAAAAGTGTCTGTTGGGTTTTAATTTTTAAAGAGTTAAAGCCAATTTCACTCACTATATTTTTTTCTTCTAAATGAGCTAAAATTTTAAAATCATTTATCTTTTTTTCTAAAAATAGAGCGACATCGATTAAAATGGGCTCTTCAAACTGAGCGCCTTCTTGTCTTCCTATCTCTAAGATAGCACTTATCATTGAGTTCATCTCATCCACTGCTTCAATATTGTTTTTAATGGCTTCAATATACTTCTCTTTTTCTCTACTCTTAAGTAAAGTTACTTCATTTTTTGTTTTCATTACAGCAAGTGGAGTTTTAAGCTCATGCGCAGTACCAATAAAAAGCTCTTTTTGATACTTTACAAAAGTTTGAATTCTCTCAATTAGCCTATTTATACTAAGCCCTAAAGGTATGAACTCTTCAGGTAAAGATTTAGTTTCAACTGATTTTAAAAACCCTTCATTCATTCTACTTAATCTACCTGCTAGGGTTTTAATCGGCACTAGGAGCATTCTTGAAAGAAATAGAGCATAAAAAAGTATCAAAAAAACTGCGCTTAAATTAATGAGCACTATATCTCTTAATATCCTATCAAGCATGGCACTTGTTGAGGTAATATCTTGATAAAGTACCAAAAAAGCATCATTTTGAAACCAAAGAGGCACATAAGCATTTAACCATGTTCTATCTTCACTTCTATATTGGATTAAATTTAAAGTTCTATGCCTTTTTGGATGCAGTTCTATCTTTGCTTCAATCTCATGAGGTAAAAAAGAGTGAGTTATAGTGTATCCATTAATAATCTTATTTGGCTCAATACTTCTTTCAACAGTAGTGGCATAATTTGTTAAAGTTTGGGTTAAATTTGCATAGATAGAGGTTTTAATGGTTTGATATAAAATTACAGAAAAGATGACAATTAGTGTCGCAGAAGCGGACACTAATTGCGTTAAAAACTTAGTTCTTATACTTTTTTGGGAAAACAAAACCTGTAGCCTCTACGACGAACTGTCTCAATCGTGGAGATATCTAGTGGTTTATCCATTTTTTGTCTAATTTGATTAATTGCAACTTCAATCACATTTGGAGTAACTAACTCTGGCTCTTCCCAGATAGCGTCTAAAAGTTGTTCTTTTGAAACAATTTGATCACTATGTCTAGCTAAATGAGTTAAAACCTCAAATGGTTTACCTTTTAGCTCAATATCTTGGCCTTTATATGTGATCTTCTCTTCATCTGGATCAATAACTAAATCATCAATCTTAATGACATTAGTTCCACCAAATCTTAGTCTTGCTTCAATTCTTGCAACTAAAATATCAAAATCAAATGGTTTTTTAATATAATCATCTGCACCAGCTTTTAAGGCTTTAATTTCACTCTCTTTATCATCTTTTGCAGAGAGTACAACAGCTGCAGTTCTAGGGGACTTTTGTTTTACTAAAGTAATTAGATCTAAGCCATCACCATCTGGTAACATCCAGTCAGTTAGAATTAAGTCATAATTTCTAATCCCAATATAATACTCAGCATCTTTGAAATTCTCAGAATTGTCTGTTTGGTAACCAAACTCTTGCAAGCCTTCAGCAATAGTTTTATTTAGGGTTACTTCATCTTCTACGATTAGTATCCGCATTTAGTTTTCCTTAAGGTAAGATTTATGGGTGGATTGTACCATAATTTAAGCATCATTTCAAGAATTTTTAATCATATTTTAATATTTTCTCTCTAGTCTCGCTCCTACGGAGGCTTTATGGATAATTTTTGTTTTTTTAATGCTTAAAAATAGAGTTAAAATCTTAGGGAATGTTTTTTTTATCTCTTGTTCAAGTTTTAAAAGTGCGCCCTCTACAGTTTTAAATTTATTATTAATTAACACTCCCTCAATGAGCAAAATGGCTTTAACATAATCAACTACTAACTCTTCATCTTCGCAACCAAAACTAGCATCAATAGTAACTTCTTGTGCAAAAATTCTCTCATGAGGAAGTAGTCCAATGATGATATTTAACCTTAAATCATTTATAAAAACTTCCACTAAATCACTCTTCCCTCTTCGCCTTTAAACAGTCTGATGATATTTGGAATATGCTTGTAAATCACAATAAAAGCGATGATAATAATTGGAGCGTGAGTATTAATATGAGGCATTTCATAATGGATTAAAAATGAACTAATGATAAGAGCTAAAAGCCCGCCAAGTGAAGCAACAGATGAAATTTTTACACTTTTACTTACGATAAACCAGACAATTATTGCAACTAAAGCTTCTAATGGTAGAAAATATATAATCACTCCAAGGGCAGTTGCAACTCCTTTTCCACCTTCAAATTTTAAATATGGACTAAAGCAGTGTCCAATGACAGCCAAAACACCAATAGTCCAAGCTGTTTGAATGGGCAAGTTTAAATAGTGCGCAATGAGTATTAAGGATAAACCTTTAAACCCATCTAAAATTACCGTTGTAATAGCAAGTTTTTTTGCTAAAGATGGATTTTTATCTTTTAAAACTCTTAAAACATTTGTAGCCCCAATGCTGCGACTCCCAAGCTCTCTAATGTCAGTTTTTGCAAAAAGTTTTGCTAAAACTAAACCAAAAGGAATTCCGCCAATGAAGTAGGCTAAAAGATAAAATAAGATATTGATATTTGTCAACATATGCTAGATAATCCTTAGTGTAAGATAGATTAAAATTTTTTGTAAAAAATGGTAGCAAAAAATCCATTAGGTTGCGTTTAATATCACCTTTGGTATAATCTCAAGCTTAAAAAACAAAGGAAAAAGAGTGAGCAATATAGCTATTTATGAGCAGATAAAAGAGTTAAAAGAGGCACTTGAAGTCTCTATTGTCGCGCACTATTATCAAAAAAATGAAGTATTTGAAATGGCAGATTTTACAGGCGACTCACTCCAACTTGCTCAGTGGGCAGCTAAAGACAATAAGCCAAACTTAATCTTTTGCGGAGTTGGCTTTATGGGCCAAAGTGTAAAACTATTAGCTCCCAAAAAAAGAGTTTTAATGCCAAAAATTGCATGTTGTGCGATGGCTAGAATGATAGATGAAGTACAGTATGATAATAGTGTGAAAGCTTTAAATGAAGCTGGCATTACAAATGAGGAGATTATGCCAATAACTTACATCAACTCTTCTGCGCAGGTTAAAGCAAGAGTTGGCAAAATGGGTGGAATGGTTTGTACAAGCTCAAATGCAAAGATAATCATAAAAGAAGCATTAAAAAGTGGTAAAAAAATTCTATTTATCCCAGATAGATGTTTAGGACAAAATATTGCTAGAGATATGGGACTTAAGTCTAAAGTAATTGGGCTTGATAGTGATTTAAAAGATGCAGATATATTGTGCTATAACGGATTTTGCTCTGTTCATCAACTTTTTGAAGTAAGCGATGTAAAGTTTTATAAAGAGAATTTTCCAAATATTAAGATAGTAACTCACCCTGAGTGCAAGCCTGAAGTTTGTGAAATTTCTGATTTTGTAGGCTCAACTGCTCAAATGATTAAATATATAAAATCTCTCCCCCTAGAAACTCCTGTTGCTGTTGGCACAGAGTACAATTTAGTAAAACGCTTAAGAGAGAAAAATACATATGTTCTCTCATCTACAAAACCACAATGCCCTACAATGAATGAGACAACTTTAAAGGATTTGCACAACACTTTAATTTCACTGAAAGATAAAGATTTTTCAAGCGAAGTTTTAATAGATGAAGATGTTAGACACTGGGCTAATATAGCACTAAAGAGAATGTTTGAATTATGATAAAAAAGTTTGTAGTTAAAGCCTTAAATGAAGATTTAGGAAGAGGGGATCTTTTTGAAATTATCTCTTATCCTAAAGAGGCAACTGCAAAAATTATCTCTAAAGATAGTGGGGTTTTTGCTGGAGAGATCTATGCAAAAGAGCTTTGTAAGTATTTAAATTGTGAGATAGATTTGCTAACTCAAGATGGGAAAAGCATTAAAAATGGTGATACTTTAGCAAAGCTAAAAGGAGATACAAACTCTTTATTAAAACTTGAGCGAACTCTTTTAAATCTACTTCAACACGCTAGTGGCATAGCTACAAATACTCAAAAATATGTCAAAAAAATAGAAAATTTAAATGTAGTGCTTCTTGATACTAGGAAAACTAGACCGCTTTTAAGAAACTTTGAAAAATATGCAGTAAGATGCGGGGGCGCGCACAATCACCGTTTTGGATTAGATGATGCATTGATGTTAAAAGATACCCATTTAGCAATCTTGAAAGATTTAAAAAGTAGTGTACAAAAAGCTAGAAAACTACTTCCATTTACTACTAAAATAGAGGTTGAGTGTGAAAATCTTGATCAAGCTAAAGAGGCTTTTTTAGCTGGAGTTGACATAATAATGTGCGACAATATGAGCTTAAGTGAGATTAAAAAGGTAGTTAAATTAAAAGATGAAAAGTATCCTCATGTAAAGCTTGAGGCAAGCGGCGGGATAAGTTTAGAAAATATTGAAATCATTGCAAAAAGTGGAGTTGATGCCATAAGTGTTGGCAGTTTAATCCACCAAGCAAAGTGGCTTGATTTTTCCATGAAAATGGAGCCATTTAATGGCAGATGATCAAGAAAAAACAGAAGAACCTACCTCCAAAAAAATTGAAGATGCCAGAAAAGAGGGAAATGTCCCTAAAAGTCAAGATACAAATAGTTTTATAACTTTAATTGTAGCTTGCGCAGTCTTGCTAATCATGTTTGGATTTTTGCAAGAGAGAACTAAAAATCTATATCTTTTTTATTATGACTTCATTGGGCAAGAGATTACTAAAGTAGCCATCTTGCAAATTGTAATTACTACAGTTATGGAGCTAGCCCTCATGGTTCTTCCAATCGCAGTTTCAGTTGCCATAGCTGGGGTGCTAGCAGGATTAATGCAGTTTGGATTTTTATTTACAACCAAATCAATCACACCTGATCTTAAAAAAATAGATCCAATCAAAGGGCTTAAAAATCTATTTTCAATGAAAAAACTCATTGAAGGGCTAAAGACAATTTTAAAAGTTTCAGCAGTTTTTGCCGTAGCTTTTTATTTTTTATTAGAGTTTACAAAAGAGGTCCAAGAGACGGTATTTTTAGGAATTTGGCAGCAGATATTTTGGCTTAGAGATAAAGCCATAATACTAATAGCAGTCATGCTAGCACTTCTTTTAGTCATAGCTTTTTTAGATTTAATGTTTGTTAGATATAACTACTTTAAAGAGCTTAGAATGAGTAAGCAAGAGATAAAAGATGAACACAAGCAGATGGAAGGAGATCCACAGGTAAAATCAAGAATTAGAAAAGTACAGATGCAAATGAGCCAGCGAAGAATGATGCAAAATATTCCTGATGCAGATGTAGTAATCACAAATCCAACTCACTATGCTGTTGCCATTAGATATGACCAAAGCAAAGATAGAGCTCCTGTTGTTTTAGCAAAAGGGGTTGATTTTTTAGCTCTTAAGATAAAAGAGATTGCACTAAATCATGGTGTGCAAATAGTTGAAAATCCACCACTAGCAAGGGAGATTTATAGGCAGTGTGATGTGGATGAAGCAATACCTGAGAATCTATATAAAGCAATAGCTGAAGTGCTAGCCTTTGTCTATCAAAACAATAAGAAAAAACAGCGTAATTAATATTTTATAACAATTTTGATAAAATCCTCATCTTACATTAAAAATCATTTGGAGAAACTATGCAAAAAAGAAGCAGCACAAAAATTTTCATACTATTTATAACTATTTTAATAATATTTTTAGCTCTATATCTACATAAATCACCACTTTTTGAAAAAAATGCACCCAAAATCACACTTGAAGATGAGATTTATTGGAATTTAAAAGATCCATTACCTTTAAAAATAAGCGATGAGAGTGGGGTAAAATTTTTAAGAGTTACACTAAGTGATGATTCAAATAGTGTAACACTTTTTAGTGAAAACTATCAAAATTTGGCAAATGAAGTAGAAATATCTTTAAACTATCCAAAGGGCGGTTTTTTTAGCAAAAGTGAAAGTTTCACACTAAAAGTTGAAGCAATAGATGGAAGTAAGTGGAATTTTTTTAGGGGAAATAGTGGAATTTTAGAGAGTAAAATCATAGTAGATAAAAAAAGTCCAATCTTAAACATAGTTGCAAACTCGTACAAGATAACAAAAGGAGGCGCAGCATTAGTTGTATTTAAGGCTGAGGATGAAAATTTAAAAGAACTTTACATAAAAACAAATTTTAATAAAATATTTAAACCACTCCCTTTTTATAAAGAAGGTTACTACTTTTCGCTAATAGCATGGCCAAGAGCTGAGGATAGTTTTCAAGCAACTATCGTAGCGACTGATAAAGCAAAAAACAAAACCAATGCAAGTATAAGATTTTTTCTTGAGAATAAAAAATATAGAAACTCTAATTTAGCTTTAAAAGAGAGTTTTATTGGTGGAAAGATAAGCGAGCTTGCAAGAGAGTACGCAGATGATTTTGATGAGCTTACTCCTCTTGAGAGATTTATTTTTGTGAATGAAACGTTAAGAAATGAAGATGAGAAAACCATAGAGAAGATAACTTCAAAAGTATCAAGCGCGTCTTTAGAAAAAACAATAACTCCTTTTTATCCTTTAAAAAATGCAGCAGCAGTTGCTAGTTTTGGGGATTATAGAACTTTTACATTTGAAGGAAAAAAGGTAAGCCACTCCTATCATTTAGGATTAGATCTTGCTAGTACCGCCCAAGCAAAGATTGTAACAACAAATCCTGGCAAGGTAGTTTTCGCCCAAAAAAGAGGAATTTATGGAAATAGCGTGATAATAGATCATGGTTTAGGACTTTACTCTTTATATAGCCACTGCTCTTCACTTCTTGTTAGTGAAGGAGATGAGGTTAAGGCACTAGATGTCATAGGAAGAACAGGAGTTACTGGGCTAGCTTTAGGGGATCATTTGCATTTTGGGATGATAGTGCAAGGGGTTGAAGTTAGGCCTGAGGAGTGGATGGATAGTAAGTGGATGAATGATAATGTATATGGTATTTTTAAAGATGCAAAAGCTTTGATAGATAGGCAATAACTGCTTGTTTACCGATGGTTGACTCTTTATTGTTAATATTTTGGAATTAATGTTGCTTAATAGCCATAAAGATATGAAATAAGGTATTTTTTTGAAACAAACAACAATTGAAAATAGAGTTGAAAGTGTTGGAATTGGGCTTCATAAGGGTGAGCCAATTAAGATAGTCTTAGAGCCTTTAGAAGCGGATGAGGGCATTGTTTTTCATAGGAGCGATTTGGGAATTAGCATAAAAGCAACTCCTGAAAATGTTGTAAATACTCAAATGGCTACAGTCATTGGAAAAGATGGAGCAATGATTTCAACCATTGAGCATCTTCTCTCAGCAATCTACTCCTATGGAATAGACAATATACGCATAGCTGTAGATGGAGCAGAAGTACCTGTTATGGATGGAAGCAGCGCTAGCTTTTGTATGCTTTTAGATGAAGCTAAAAAAAGAGTACTTAATGCCCCAAAAAAATTTATTTTGATTAAAAAACCAGTAGAGATTCAAGAAAGAGAAAAATTTGTTAGGGTTATCCCATCAACCACTCCAACTTTTAGATTTAAAATAGATTTTGATCATGTTGCCATAGGCTCGCAAGAGTATAGTTTTGAATTTAGTAAGAAAAACTTTTTAAAAGAGATTTCAAAAGCTAGAACATTTGGTTTTTTAAAAGATGTGCAAATGCTAAGATCTCGCGGATTAGCTCTTGGCGGATCGCTTGATAATGCGGTAGTAATGGATGAAAAGAAGATTTTAAATCCTGAGGGACTTAGATTTGAAAATGAGTTTGTAAAACATAAAATTTTAGATGCACTAGGAGATTTAGCTTTGCTAGGCGCTCCAGTTATTGGAGATTATGAATCTTTTGCAGGAAGTCACCACTTAAATCATCTTTTAACCAAAGAGATTTTAAAAGATTCATCAAATTATGAAGTAAAAACATTTGAATTTGAAAATATGTATGAAAAGGTTTTTGCATAACTGTTGAAGTTTTAGTTTTAAATTTAGATTCTCCTTTAAAGATTGGGATTTATCACGAGGGCAAGCTCATTAAAAACTATGAATCTGAAGAAAAAAGTAGTGAATCTTTGCCTAAATTGTTTGAAACTATTTTAAAAGAGTACAAACCTAGCAAACTCTATTTTGCAAAAGGGCCTGGCAGTTTTATGGCAATAAAAGTTACATATCTTTTTTTAAAAACTCTCCATTTAGTAAAAAATATCCCGCTTTTAGCCACAGATGGATTTATTTTTAATGATAATAATCCCATAAAAGCGATGGGAAAAAGTTACTTTATCAAAGATAAAAATGGTAATATTTCATTAAAAGTTTTTAAAGATGAGATAAAGCACCCTTTTATGTTACCAAAAAATTTACCATATGAAAGTTTTAGTGAAGATACTCTACCTCTATATCATCTACCAGCTGTTTAGGAGAAAATTTGAAAATTTTAGTACCTGCTACAAGTGCAAATTTAGGGCCTGGGTTTGATACATTAGGACTCTCTATCGCTTTATATAATGAGATAAACATTACGCCAAATCCAATAACAACAATCTCTATAAAAGGAGAGGGTGAAGATAAAGCTCATCTTAAAACTAAAAACTCTTTTGTGACAATCTTTAATGAAAAATTTTATGAATTAACTGGAAATAAAGAGAATTTTAGATTTGATTTTCACAATAAAATCCCACTCTCAAGAGGCCTTGGCAGTTCATCTGCTGTTATTGTTGGAGCGATAGCCTCAGCCTATCATTTAGCTAACAAAAAAGTAGATAAAGAGGAGATTTTAAATCTCGCACTTGCTTATGAGTCTCATCCAGACAATATTGCACCTGCAACTTTTGGCGGCTTTACAGTCTCCATTGTGAAAGATGGCAGGGTTTTTACCCAAAAAAAAGAACTTCCTAGTGAAATTTGCGCCATTTTAGTCATACCAGATAGAGCTATGTCAACAGCAAAATCAAGAACACAATTGCCAAAACACTACAGCATGAAAGAGACTGTTTCAAATCTTTCACACGCAGCAGCACTTAGCGTAGCTTTTTTTAATGAATCTTGGGAGAGCCTATCTTTTTTAAGCAAAGATTTAATGCATGAAGAAAGAAGAATGCGCCAAATGCCTGAGCTTTTTGAAGTTAGAAAAGTTGCCTTAAATAGTGGAGCTTTAATGAGCACACTATCTGGAAGTGGCTCTACATTTTTTAATCTTGCGTATAAAAATGAGGCAAAAAATATAGAAAAAAACTTAAAAAAAGAGTTCCCTCATTTCAAAATTTTAACCTTAGATTTCGATAATCAAGGTTTTTTCATTAAAAACAGCTAAAAAAAAGTTAAATTTTGGTATTATCATGACCGTGCAAAAAAAACCCGTGCGAATGTGCATCTCTTGCAAAGAGCGTCATCCTCAATCTCAGTTGTTACGACTTCAGATGCATAATGGAGAAATATCAGCCTATTTAGGACATGGGCGGAGTTTTTATCTATGCATTAATTGTGTGGATAGTAACCCAAAGGCACTTAAAAAAGCACTGATGCAAAAGTGTAAAAAATTAGATAAACACATTTTGGACATAGGCAAAATGGTGAAGGAGATAGCAACGAATGGTTAAAGTTCGTATCCACGAGATTGCAAAAGAACTCGGAATGAAGAGTAAAGACATAGTCGAGAGAGCCTCAGAATTAGGATTAGATGTTAAATCGGCTTCAAGCGCAATTGGTTCAGAGTATGCAGAAGCATTGATGAACTATATTCTTACAGGCGATAAAACTATTTTTGAAGCAGAAAAAGAGGTGACTAAAGTCTCTAAGAAGAGTTCAGAGCCAAAAAAAGTTGAAACTAAAAAGAAACCTGCTCAAAAAGAAGAGATAAAAGAGTCCCCTAAAGAGAAAAAAGTTGAAACTAAAAAAGAGGTAGTTAAAGAAAAACTAGAGCCAAAAGAACCTAAAGAGCCTAAAAAGAGTGAAGAAAAAAGTAAAATCTCTTCAGGTGAGAGTTTGGCTCAAGCAAGCCTTAAAAAAAGGCGAGGTTTAGTTATCGTAAAAAAGAAAAAAGATCCAAAGCCAGCAGAGCCAGCTCCTAGCGTAGCTCCAACTACTCTTGAGTCTATATTTTCCTCTTCAGTAGCTGAGCCTAAAAAGAAAAAAAGAGTCAAAAAAGCACCAACTACTAAAAAAGAGGGCATTGAAAAGATTGATATATTAGCTGATAGAGAGCTTGGTGAAGTTAGATTTGATAATGAAGAAGAGTTAGTTGTTTTACCTGATTTAACTATTAAACCAGAAGCTGAGCCAGCAAAAGTTGTCCTTAAGAAAAGAAAAGAGCCAGTTAAGCAATTAGGTGGCTATGGAAAGAGCGAAACAAATTTTGGAGATAGTAGTATTAGGCGTAAAAGACGCAAAAAAGCTCCAAAAGTTGCTCAAAAAAGTAGTGATGAAGTGGTAAGTTCAGTGCAAATTCCAGAAGAGATTAGAGTTTATGAGTTTGCAGAAAAAATCAATAGACAATCAAGTGAAATTATCTCAAAACTCTTCATGCTTGGAATGCTTACAACTAAAAATGATTTTTTAGATAAAGATGCGATAGAGATATTAGCTGATGAGTTTGGAATTGAAGTTGAGATAGTTAATGTTCAAGAAGAGTTTGACTATGTAAAAGCATATGACGCTCTTGAGGATGAAGTTTTATCCACTAGAGCACCTGTAATAACCATAATGGGGCATGTTGATCATGGTAAAACTTCACTATTAGACTACATCAGAGAAGCTCATGTAGCAAGAGGTGAATCAGGGGGAATTACCCAGCATGTTGGCGCATATATGGTTACTAAAAGTGGTAAAAATATAACTTTTATAGATACTCCAGGACACGAAGCATTTACACAAATGAGAGTTAGAGGAGCTGCTGTTACAGATATTGTCATCATAGTTGTAGCAGCTGATGATGGAGTTAAGCCTCAAACAAGAGAGGCGATAGATCATGCAAAAGCCGCAGGTGTGCCAATCGTAGTTGCTATAAATAAAATGGACAAACCCTCAGCAAATCCAGACATGGTAAAAACCCAACTTAGTGAGATAGGCATAATGCCAATTGATTGGGGTGGGGAACATGAATTTGTTCATATTTCAGCAAAGACTGGTGAAGGGATTGAAGATTTACTTGAAATCTTACTTTTGCAAGCAGAAGTTTTAGAGTTACAAGCTGATGCAACTAAAGATGCAAAAGCTGTAGTTATAGAAAGTTCACTTGAAAGAGGTAGGGGCTCTGTTGCTACTGTTGTTGTGCAAAATGGAACATTAAAAGTTGGTGATACAGTAGTTGTGGGGGTTGCCCATGGAAAAGTAAGAGCACTTTTAAATGCTAATGGAGAGAATATAAGCTCAATAAAACCAGGTGAACCAGGTGTGATTGTAGGCTTAAATGAAGTTCCTCAAGCTGGAGAGATTTTAGTAAAAGTAGATAATGATAAATTAGCAAGAGAATATGCTCAAAAAAGATATGACTATTTAAGACAAAAAGAGCTCTCAAGATCTACAAAAGTTACGCTAGATGAGTTAAGTGAAAAGATAGCTGAGGGTGAAATTAAAGATTTACCAGTCATCATAAAAGCTGATGTTCAAGGTTCTCTTGAAGCGATAAAAGCTTCACTTGAGAAGTTAAAAAATGAAGAAGCGCAGGTAAATATAATTCACTCAGGAGTTGGTGGAGTGAGTGAGAGTGATGTAGCGCTTGCAAGCGCTAGTGAAAATTGTATTATTTTAGGTTTTCACATAAGGCCAACTGGAGCAGTTAAAGAAAGAGCTAAAAGCTTAGGCGTTGAGATTAAAACATACAATATTATTTATGACTTACTTGATGATGTTAAGGCAATTTTAGGTGGAATGATGGCTCCAATTATTAGAGAGGAGCATTTAGGGCAAGCAGAAGTTAGAGAAACTTTTGTTGTTCCAAAGATTGGCACAATTGCTGGATGTATGGTGACTGATGGAGCTATTCATAGAGGTGTAAAAGTTAGGCTCATTAGAGATGGTGTGATTGTTTATGAGGGAAGCGTATCCTCTTTGAAAAGATTTAAAGATGATGTTAAAGAGGTTTCAAAAGGGTATGAATGTGGGATTGGCATCTTAAACTTTAATGACATTAAAGTGGGCGATTATATGGAGAGCTTTAAAGAGGTAGAAGAACAGGTTAATTTATGAAAGATATAAAATTACAAAGAACCCAAAGTGTTTTAAAAGAGTTAATTCCAGAGGCTCTAGCAAGTTTAAATGATGTAGCTTTGCAAAATTTAACTGTAATAGAGGTGATTTGTAAAAGAGGTAGATATGATGCTGATATTTACCTAGATAAGGCTCATTTTGATTTAAATGAACAAAATCAAATCATTAAAAAGTTAAAAAAAGTCTCTAATCATTTAGAGTTTCACTGCGCTAGCGCTGAGGGGTGGTTTAAATCCCCAAAGTTTCACTTTAAATTTGATGATCAACTTGAGAAACAAAACCAGATGGAAGAGCTTTTTAAGCAGGTTGAAAAAGAGTTAAATAAGAGTAAAAATGGATGATTTAAAATTAGAAGCATTAATTGAAGATTGCGAAGCAACACTTTATGGAACTGAGTTAGTAAAAGAGAATGGAAAAGATATATATAGAATCTATATTTTTAAAAAAGGTGGCGTTACCCTTGAGTTATGCTCTAAAATAACTCAAATTATTTCACCAATTATAGATTTAAATCCACCTGTAAATGGTCCTTACTTTTTGGAAGTTAGCTCTCCAGGACTTGAGAGAAAAATCAAAACATTAAAGCAGTTTGAACTCTCCATTGGAGAGTTAGTGGATATTAAAAGCGATGTCCAAAACTGCAAGGGTGAACTGCTTAGGGTTGAGGGCGAGAATATTGTAGTAAAAGATAGTGATTTGGAAATAGTGATTCCATTTGCAGCTATAAATAGGGCAAAAACATATATTAAATGGTAATTGATAGCAACTTTTATATGAGTTTAGCTTTAAATGAAGCTTGGCGCTATCAAGGTTTAACCTATCCAAATCCAGCAGTTGGAGCTTTGGTTTTAGATAGAAATGGACAAATCTTATCAATCGCAGCTCACAAAGAAGCTAACTGTGCTCATGCTGAGCTTTTGGCTGTAAAAGAGGCACTTTTAAAATTAAATCCAACTCTTATTTTTCCAAAAGATCCAAATAGATTACATAAATTTATCATAGATAATCATAACAATTTACTAAAAGACTCCACTATTTTTGTCACTTTAGAGCCTTGTAATCATCAAGGAAAAACCCCTCCATGCTCAAAACTATTATCTTCTATCAAGCCAAAAAGAGTCTATATTGGCTCTTTGGAGAAAAACAATATTGCTAGTGGCGGGGCAGAGTATTTAAAAAAAGAGGGAATTGAAGTGGTAAGTGGTGTTTTAAAAAAGGAGTGCGATCTTTTAATTGAGCCATTTTTATCTTGGAGGGAGGGCCATTTTAGTTTTATAAAAGTAGCAATGAGCGCTAATGGAGTTTTAGATGGAGGAGTGATAAGCTCAAAAGAGTCCAGAGAGTTAGTTCACGCCCTAAGAGATAAAATCACTACATTAGCTATTGGCGGTAATAGCGTAAGAATAGATAGGCCAACACTAGATGCAAGAATGATTTATGGAAGAGCACCAGAGGTATTTATCTACTCTAGGCAAAAAGAGTTTGATAAAAACATTGCACTTTTTGGTGTGAAAAATAGAAAAGTTACTATTAGTTCAAACTGGGATGAGTTTAAAAGTAGCAATTTTGGAATGATTGAAGCAGGTGTAAATCTATTTAACAACTGCCCATCTTTTACAAAATGGTTACTTCTTTTTAAATCTAGTAAATTTAAAATTGGAAAAACTATTCAAGCTACGAAAGATTATAAATTAGTTTGGCAGGGCAGAAATAGTGAAGATAGTTTTGGTTGGTATGTAAAAGAGTAGGCATGCTAAGCATGCCTAAATATTAATCAAAAGTTGGTTTTGCTGTTTCGTTTGTAGAAGGTGGTAAAACTGGATATACAATTTGTGGTTTTCTCCCCTCAAGCGAACCTAAAAACTCTGCAATTGACTCAGCTTCTTTGTCATTTATGCTAATTCCAAGTTGGGTGCTTCCCATCTCTTTAATGGCTTCAGTTAACTCCCAAATCGCGCCATTATGGAAATATGGAGCTGTTTCAGTGATATTTCTTAATGTAGGGGTTTTTACCATTCCATTCTCATCACCTTCAAATCCACCAATTTCAACAAAAGAGTATTTTTCAACTACTTGGAAAGGTTGCATTGTTCCACCAACTGCCATTCCATTATGACAACTTGCACAACCTTTATCTAAAAATAGTTCCAATCCTTTTTTTTCTCCATCGGTTAATGCTTCATCATGTCCATTTAAAAAATCATCAAATCTTGAAGGAGTAACTAAAGTTCTTTCAAAAACACCAATCACACTTGCAATTCTTTCAAAAGTAATTTCTACATCAGATCCATAAGCTCTTTTAAACATATTTACATATTTTGGAATTGAATTAATTCTTTGCTCTACTAACTCTCTTGGTGCTGCCATTTCTGGGCCAGCTTCAATTGGGCCTTGAGCTTGATCTTCTAAGTGAGGGCTTCTTCCATCCCAAAATTGTACCGCAGTTAAAACCGCATTATAAACTGTTGGAGAGTTTAAATGAGATGGGTTCATTGTCCATTTATGTCCAATTGCTCCAGGGATTAAATCCACACCACCAAGAGCTAGATTATGGCATGTGTTACAGCTAATTAGGTTACTTCTTGAAAGTCTTGGATCAAAATATAGCATCTTTCCAAGCTCAACTTTAATATCTGTAATAGGGTCATCACCACTATTGATGATTTTCATAAGCTCTGCATTTGACTCAGGAATTGCTTCAATTCCAAAACTTTTTGCTGTATCTGCTAAAGGGTTAGCTAAAGC
>JAAYLJ010000092.1 GCA_012521935.1 Campylobacteraceae bacterium
CATCTAACTCGCTCGCTTTTTCCAAAACATCATCCGCTTTTATCTGCTTCATGCAGTCATGATGCTTTAGCGGACACACCCTTTTCATACAAGGCTGGCAAGGCAAATCAAGTTTTACTATCTTCTCAAATGGATTATTCCACCCATTTGTTTCAAGTGGGATTGTAGGTCCGAAAATAGCTATGGTTTTTACCTTATATGCTGCTCCAATGTGCAAAGGACCACTATCATTTGTTATAAATAGTGAAAGCCCACCTATATGCTCACAAAGAGATTTTATGTCAGTTTTTCCTGCAAGATTTTTCACATTTAAAACATTTGCTTCTTTAAGATAATTCTCAATCTCTACTGCTTGCTCTTTTTCATTTTGTGAGCCAAAAATATATATGTCGTACCTGTTGCTTAGGGCTTTTGCTACCTTTGCAAACTCTTTTGGGTACCATCTTTTCGCACTTCCATAAGCTGCGCCTGGATTTAATCCCAAAGCTTTTTTCTCATACTTTTTTGGCTCAAATGAAAGAGCTAAATCACCAAGCCTAAGCTCTTTTTTTAACGCAAAAGCTGCAAAATCATTATATCTTTTAACCTGATGAGTGCTTCCCTCATCAAGCCTTTTGTATCTAAATTTATCTTTAGCATTTAAAAAAAAGAGTAAAAATCTAGTGCTATACTGCCTTCTAAAAGATATCGCCAAATCAAATTTACCTAACTCTTTACACTTTTTATATAGCCAAAACCATCTATTTTTAGCGCTCTTACTCTCATCTACTACAACTTTATTAACACCATCAAATGAGCCATAAATCTGCGTTGCCACCTTTGAGCCAAAGATGATAATCTCACTCCCTTTGTAAGAAGATATGATGTTTCTAACAGCCACGCTAGCCATTATGGTATCTCCTAGCCAGACGGGAACTTCTATGAAAATTCTCAATCTCGCTCCACAAAAGCATCTTCAGCGTTAGCACAAAGTATATGCCCAATTATTATGTGCATCTCTTGAATTCTAGCAGTATCATTTGAGGGAACTATGATGTTCAAATCGCACTCTTTGCTCATCTTGCCCCCATCTCTTCCACTAACTCCTAGGCTCTTGCACCCAAGAGCTCTGCCTTTTTTAAAACCATTTATTACATTTTCACTATTGCCACTAGTTGAAATTCCAATAAGCAGGTCTCCGCTATTTGCTAAAGCTTCAACCTGCCTTGAAAATATATGCTCAAATCCATAATCATTCCCAATGGCAGTGAGTGCAGAGCTATCAGTAGTCAAAGCAAGTCCAGCCAAGCCTTTTCTTTCCTTTTTGTATCTTCCACTAAGTTCAGTTGCCCAGTGTTGCGCATCTGCTGCGCTTCCACCATTTCCAAAAAACAGAACCTTATTTCCACTCTTTAGAGTTTGTACTACTAAATTTACCGCCTCTTCTATGTCTCCAACTAAACTCTCCATGGTTTTTTCTAAAACACTTTTATGGGCGTTAAATTCGCTTAAAATCATCTCTTTCACTTTTTTACCTTCTCAATAATCTTTGTGGTACTTCTGCCTTCTAAAAAATCTATCAAATGAACTTCATCTACCAAGTCACTTCCCACAACTTCCTTATCTTTATAATCCGCCCCTTTGACTAAAACATTGGGTTTTAACTCTTTTATTAACTCATATGGAGTTTGCTCGCTAAAAATCACCACAAAATCTACAAACTCCAAACTAGCTAAAATCAAAGCGCGATCATCCTCGCTATTTATAGGCCTTGACTCACCCTTTAATTCTCTAACCGAAGAGTCGGAGTTAAGCCCCACAATAAGCAAGTCTCCATAGCTTTTAGCTCTCTCAAGATAGCTCACATGTCCAGCATGAAGTATGTCAAAACAGCCATTTGTAAATACAGTTTTACTATCTTTTTTGGTGCTTAAAAACTCTTTTAAATCATGAGATTTTACTATCTTATCTTTAGAGAATCTTTTGGAGTTTTTATATTTTGAAATCTCTTCAAGAGTTGTTGTAGCGCTTCCAAGTTTGCCTACAACCACTCCAGCTGCTAGTGTTGCAAACATTGCTGCCTCTTCAATCTCAAGCTTGCATCCAAGAGCAAAACCAAGCGTGGCTAAAACCGTATCACCAGCCCCAGTTACATCATAAACCTCTCTTGCAACGGTATCTATCTTCTTCATTGGCGCATCTTGAAAAATCGCCATCCCATCTTCTGAAAGAGTGATGATCGCATATTTTAAGTTCAAATCATTTTTCAAAAATTCACCAGCTTTTTTTAGGCTCTTTTCATCTTCAATCTTTATTCCAGTTGCCATGCTAGCTTCAGCTTTGTTTGGAGTTATCAAAGTGGCATTTTTATACTTACTATAATCACTCCCTTTTGGATCAATAAGAGTTGGGATGTTCCTCTCATTTGCTAAAGCTATGATTTTTTGCGTCAAATTTGGAGTTAAAACCCCCTTTCCATAATCAGACAAAAGCAGAGCTTCTACTTCACTAAGCTCATATTTAATTTGCTTTAAAAGGAGCTCTTCACTGCTATTAGAGATTGACTCTTTTGACTCTTTATCAAACCTTACAACTTGTTGATGAGAAGCCATGACTCTACTTTTTTTGCTTGTTTTCCTATCTTTTTGTCTAATCAAGCTATCTGTTTTTATATTTTTATCTTTTAAAATACTCTCTATTTTATCGCCACTCTCATCTTCGCCAACCACGGAAGCCACGCAGACTTTAGCTCCTAAACTAACTAGATTTGAGATGACATTTCCAGCTCCACCAAGAAGGGTTGTTTCATTTTTTAATATCTACAACTTGCACTGGGGCTTCTGGCGAAATTCTTTCACAACTTCCCCAAAGATAGTGATCTAGCATCAAATCTCCCACCACTAAAAGATTGGGAGATTTTCCAAAAAGTTTATTTAACATATTCTTGCTCAAATATTTTTTTTATTTCAGGTATATAGCTTTTTATTCCCTCTTCTAAGCTAAATTTAGGGGTAAAGTTCAAATCCTTTACCGTTTGAGAAATGTCAGCTTGCGTGTGGGTTTGGTAGGCTTTATATGGGTTTTTAAAATACTCTGTTCCAAGATTTTTGCCAAGCTCTTTTTGCAAAATGTCAGCTATATCTTGAAAACTTCGTGGAATACCAGTTCCCACATTGTAAACACCTTTTTTATCCCCAATGGAAGCTAAAATATTAGCATTTATCACATCTTCAATGTAGATGAAGTCTCTTAAAATTTTATCCGAATCATAAAAAAGTCTAGGAGCTTTGTTTGAAAGTATTTGAAGCCCAAGCTGTAAAACCATGGATGAGGTGCTATTTTTATAAAACTCCCTCTCTCCATAAACATTAAAATATCTTAGTCCAACTATGGGAAGATGGGTTTTATCATAAAACTCTTTAGCTAAATTATCCATTGCAAGTTTGCTAAATCCATAAATATTTTCAGGATTTTCAAACCCAACCCTTTGAGGACTTTTAGTGTTTCCATATGTTGCGGCTGATGAAGCGTAAACTAAGGTTGCCTCTTTTTCAAGCGATAAATTTAAAATATCTTTAAAAGCATTTACATTTGTTTGCATCATGATAGATTGGTTTAAAACTGTTGTGTCCGAAACTGCCGCTTGATGGAAGATGAAATCAACTTTTAAGTTTTTTAGTTTTTCTAAGTCTTTTTTACTATTTATATCGCCTTGGATGATTTCGCCATTAAAGCCAATTAAGTTTTTAAAATGCCCAAAACTTGTTAAATTTCCATTGCTAAATTTGCTCTCATCTCTAAAAATATCAAACACAATCACTTTTGAAGTTGGAAATTTTTCTTGAAAATAGAAAGCCAAATTACTCCCAATAAACCCAGCGCCACCTGTGATTAGGATAGTTTTGCCTTTAAATATATTTAAACTCTCCACCAAAATCCTTTTATTTAAGTAGGAAAAATTATATCATGTGAGAGTTTAACTATAACTTCTTCCATTTCCCACTA
>JAAYLJ010000093.1 GCA_012521935.1 Campylobacteraceae bacterium
CAGTAATGCCGTCTTGATTCTCATCTATCCAAACTTTAAGATGTTCATATATGCTATCTTTACTATCAATGACTCCATCTTTGTTTAAGTCAAACTCTTTTAGTGCTTCAAACCCATCTTTAGCATACTCTCCACTATTTAATCTTGTATAGTTTCCAAATAGTTCACTACCATCATTTATAACTCCATCTTGGTTTCTATCAAGTGCAAGTAGTCCATCACCACTCTCTATCCATGCAGTGTTTTGTTTAAAGAGGTTATTGTTTAAATCAAATAGTGTATTTGTAGTATCTATGTTGACTGAAGTTATGCCATTGTTATTTAAGTCTAATACAAGTGGAGATGCAAAGTTACCATCACTGTTTCCACCTGGAACATTTGGTAGTTCTGGCTCATCATCATCTTCATCATCTTTGTCTTTTAGTTTAAGGCCTAAGAGTTCATCTTCTTTAGAGTAGTTTTTAATAGTTAGAGTTTTATCATCTTTAGTAAATGTTAGAGTTGAACCATTTAATGTGTATACTCCTCCATCTCCTTCATATACTCCACTATCTTCATTTAACTCCCCACCTTTTAATAGAGTATTTTCAAAGTAGACTCTACCTTTTCCATCACTATCATATATGGTATCTTTATCATTAGTGTAGTAAGTGTCAAAGCCTTTTCCACCACTTAGAGTGTCGCCTCCCTCTTTGGTTGAGCGAAGTATGTCATCTCCACTAGTTTCTAAAAGGTTTAATATGCCTTGCTTATCAAGAGTTGAACCATCATTGAACTCAATAGTCTCAATGCGATTCTCTTTTAAAAACCAATCTTTGATTGTAACTTTAGATAAATCAGTAAAAGTCATCTCTAAATCATTACTGTTTTCAAAAGCTATTAACTGCATGATATCTTCTTGATCTCTACCTTTAAGCAGTAGTTTGTCACTATCTCCACCCTCATCATAGATAGTGTCTTCTTCCCCATAACCCATTGTGGAAGATTTTTCTATAATATATGTATCATTACCACTTCCACCATAAAGTTCATTATTTCCACCCCCGCCTATTAGGATGTCGTTGCCATCTCCACCGTAAAGTTTATCATTACCCTCTCCGCCATAAAGGACATCATCACCTGCTCCACCTCTTAAAGTGTTATTTCCTTTTAATCCAAAGATTAAATCATTTTTATCTGTGCCAGTTAAAATATCTCTATTTGTGATGTAAACTTTTCCATTTATATCATTATCAAATTTTTCTGTATCAAGTTCTAACGAAATTAAAGTATTTTTAATAATTTTCCTGTAGTCATCATTAAGCGGGGACATTTCTATATTAAGTTTTCTATCTACAATATCTTTTAATATAGCATCACTCCTATAATTAATAACATCATTCATAAATCCTGTAAAATCAGAAATATCTGTTGCCGATATAAACTCATTGATATTATAATTTTGTAAATAATACATGTATGTTGAAAAAGGTATGCCATTTCCATCAAAATAATTTCCTATATTTGATAATTTTATTTGTATATTATTAAAATTGCCAGTTTCTTCATTGTAATCCATCAAGTCATATATTTCAGCCAACGCGTTAGATATTGTTCCTTGCCCAAGCAAATGAGCTGCTGCTGAAATACCAGCACTTGTTATGGTAAATGTAGTACTCAAAAGTGTTGGTTGTGAAGCAGTGTTATCTGTATAATTAATAGTAATTGTTTGTCCCATTAATTTATTAAAATTTTCCTCTCTTTGACTCCTGTCAATTCCCCAATTAGCATTACTTCTGACATCATTTAGTACATATGTATATCTGCTAGTAAATGTTGCACCTCCAATTTTTGGAATGCCACTAAAACTCATAATAGCAGCAGCTTCCTGTGCGAATGGATTATTTAAAAAATCATTAATATTGTTCACGCCGAATAATTCGCAAATTCCATTTTTATTAAAAAATCCTATATCACTTAATACTTCCATATGAAATTGATACATTCCATAATATGCATTACCACTACCTCCTTGCACACCATATACTGTATTTGATTCCATAACACTTAGTGCATCCAAGAAACCTACATGTCCATTGTCTGTTATATTTAAGATACCAGAACCTTCAATCCTATTGGTAAAGTTATTTACCCTATTAATATTTAGTGCCATTTTACTTTCCTCCAAGTATTGTTTTTTTATTTATATTACATGTTGGCAATGTGCAATAAAAATTTATTCCATCTGTTATAATTTTTCCACCAGTATTGTTATTCCCATCCAAAACACTACACTCTTTCTTGGTGGAAGAAAAAACCAACTGATAATAACCCGACATATCTAATTCGTGCGAGTCTTGCAGTGATTCTTCGTGCCTAAGTTTTACTAAAAGTATTTTGCTGTTAGACCTTTTCTTGCGATAAGTTTCATAATAGTTATCTTGTTCTGAATAGTAAAAATGTGTTGCAGTATATATGTAATCTTCTATCCCATCAGAGTTTAAATCCAATATATAGTAGTCTAAAAAAGTTTCAAAATTTGGAAGTTCTTTGGAGTATAGTTTCTGTTTAAAATTGTAATATTTCTCTTTTACAACTTCTGTAGTATAGGAGTTTTTTACACTTTTACCTTCCATTATCATTGCGTAATTATCATCAGAATATACTAAGCAGATATTTTTTGTATTTTTTGCATATGAATCATAAAAATCATATAGCCTTATGTATGGTTGGGGGAAGAAATATTTTACTTCTTCAATATTGTTATTTTCAAATCTTAAATGTCCAAAGCTATCGTCTATTTTTAAGTTTTTTCCGACTATATATTTTTTTAATTTTTCTACATCAATATATTGATTTGAATTTCTATTCTCAACTAAATATTCTCTTAAATAATGTTTATCAATATAATAAAGCTTATTGTATTTTGGTCGCTTGCCTCTATCGGCATAGCCATCTTTTGACTTATAATATTTTTCAAATTCTTCGGGTGTATAATCGTACCTATATGCTTCATATTGCAAAAAACCTATATTCCTTTTTTTATCAATCCATGTAATATTTAAAAACTCATCGCAAACCTTAAATTTTTGTTTTAATGCTTTATATTGCTTTGAATCTTTTGGTATAAAAGTTTTATTTTGAATATCTGTAGCACAAATATAATCAAATGATAAAAATGCAATGATTAAGAATGATTTTCTCATCCGAGCTCCTTTTGTAAATTCTTATATGTAAACTCTTTGTAGTTTAATGAGTTAATGTTATATGTTATGTTTTTTACTTTGTCTTCTAGCTTTTCATCTTCATTCATGGAGTGAGATAAGTTCATAACAACCCCACTACCATTTAAATGTGGTAACTCTTTAATGTCTTTGCTTAACTCTTTGTCATACTCATATATAGACTCTGCAA
>JAAYLJ010000094.1 GCA_012521935.1 Campylobacteraceae bacterium
ATTGTACGCAGAGTTATAGTACTCTTCAATCCACTGCATCTCATCTTTGCCACCATCAGTGTAAGCATTGTAAAGCCCTTTGCCCTCATACGCTAAGCATAAATCGCTAAAGATTTGATAATCATCTTTTGCTTCAAACTGCTTTTGTACTAACTGCTTCATTGGCGAAATTCCATGATTAGAGTAATCTCCTATCATAGCAATGTCATTTCTCTCATACTGCGAAGTTGTTGGGAAAACAATATCTGCCATCTTAGCTGTTGGGGTCCAGTAGATTGAGTTAACTACTACTGTTCTAGGCTTTTTCCAAGCTTTTACTAAAGTATTTGTATCTTGATGGTGAGCAAAAGGATTTCCACCTACCCAGTAGATAAAATCAATGTCTGGATAAGTTAATTCTCTACCATTGTGTTGAATCTTTTTACCTGGATTCATAAGAGCGTCTGCGATTCTAGCAACAGGAAATGAAGATGCTGAAACTTTTAGCTTCCAGCTAGCTCCAGTCTCTCCTGCGGAAGCTGCCTTTTCACCAGTGCCTAAAAACTTTCCATTAGCATCAAAATGCCCAACACTAGCAGCATTCATTCCGCCAACTACTCCACCTTTTCTTGATGGAACGCCAGCTCCACTATAATGATGTCCTAATGAAAAACCTCCACCTGGAAGTCCAATTTGCCCAAGCATTGAAGCTAAAGTTACAAGCATCCAGTGTGGTTGCTCTCCATAGTGAGCTCTTTGAAGTGACCATCCGCTCATTAGCATAGTTCTATTGTCAAAGAATCTTTTTGCTAAATCTTTAATGACACTCTCTTTTACGCCAGAAATTTTTGCTGCCCATGCTGGAGTTTTCTCTACTCCATCAACCTTGCCTAAAACATATGGAGTAAATTTTTCAAAACCTACTGTATAGTTTTCTAAGAAATCTTTATCATAGTTATTTGTTGAAAGTAGGTGATAAATCATACCAAGCATAATGGCAGTATCGGTATTTGGCCTTGGAGCAATCCACTCTGCTTTATCAAAGTACTTAACAGTTGCTGATCTTCTTGGATCAATGATAATCACTTTTTTACCGCTATTTTTTAACTTTTCTAAATACCCAAAAGCTTGACCATCATCTACTTGCCATGAAATTCTAAGAGTAGAGATTGGGTTTGCTCCCCAAAGCACTACAATGTCTGAGTCTTCTAAGATCACTGGCCAGCTAGTTTGTTGCTCATATACGCTAATGCTTCCAACTACATGAGGCATGATAACTTGACTAGCCCCTGTTGAATAATCACCCAAACTTCCTGTAAAACCACCACTTAAATTCATAAATCTATGAAGTAAAATTCTAGAGTTATGAACATTTCCAACGCTTTTCCAGCCATAACTTCCAGCAAAAACGCTATCTATTCCTTTTTCTTGTCTAGTTTTTTTAAGCTCTCTAGCTACTAATTTAATGGCATCTTCATAACTAACTCTTACAAACTCCTCACTTCCTCTTAAGGCTGGTTTTGGATTATCTGGATCAGCTAGATAGCTCTTTCTTACCATTGGATATTTAACACGCGATTTATAAATCATATCTGCGGTATTTTCTTGCAACGCATTTGGGATTTTACTTGCTGAAGATAAGGCTTCAGATTTTACAACTTTTCCATTTTTTAAAGTTACTTTTAAAA
>JAAYLJ010000095.1 GCA_012521935.1 Campylobacteraceae bacterium
ACTAGCCTCCTCTAAAGTAAGTTTTCCAAATCCACCACCGCCACCCGAAGTAGTTCCACTATTTAATCCTTTTGCAATAGTGTCAAACATAAAAGATGGAGTAGTATTATTTAGCGTGGCTAAAGTTTTTAAATCATCATTAATATTTCCCTCAATAAAACCACTTTTTTTATATATATTTAGCACCTTCTCTTCATCCCAGCCCATCCTAGAAGATAAAACTTTTAAAGATGAAAGCTCTGCATGTCCATATGGTGGAGATAAAAGATCGCTCTCCCAAGATAGCTCTAGCCTTTCTTGAAAATCTAAAAAATAGCTAAATGGAGGAGTTAGAGCAAGAGTGCCAGCTATGAAAACCACACTTACTAAAAATGATAAAAGAAAGTTTTTATTTGAAAATGTAACCTCTCTTTTCTTGTTTTTCATATAGTTAATTAGTGGTTTCCAATTAAAATATATATGAAATAAAACTCCAACTACAAAAAGCACCATAAATGTTACATGAATATTTTCATACTCGCTTTTAGTAAGCCCCATAAATTTCCAATCAGTCCAGTGTGCAAATCTCCCCTTTGGTGTAAAAAACAGAACAATCCCACTCCAAGTTAAAATTATAAAACCCCAAGTGATTAGCCATGATGTAAAAGCTCTAAGTCTCATTTAACCTCCTTTAAATTCTTTCCACCTATCATTTTAGAAACTATGCCCCCCTCTTCCCTAAATTCAGCAAAAATAACTCCCAAAATATGCAAAACAATAAAGATTTGAAAATATTTATAGGTTAGTTTATGAAGATCTTTTACCATTCCAAGAGTCTCTCTATCAAAACTTAAACTTTCTTTAAAATGTAAAATAAACCCAGTAACTACTACTAAAAAGATTGAAATATGTAGCAGATAATGAGAGATTTCAACTAACTTTTTATATAAACTAAGTGGTTTAAAATCCTCATTTTTTCCCTTTTTAAGCGCTAAGATTACTATCCAAAATATAAATACAAACAAAAGTCCATAACCTAAAATTATATGCCACTCCCACATTATGTCTCTAATGCTTTTTGCTATTGTTGTAGCATCACTTTTTGAAATTATAATTCCTAGAGCGCTAAGTTTACCCATAATAATTTCTGAATTTACTCTATGACTTAAAAAACCTTTTCTAAGTAGTACCGTTCCAACCAAACCAAGAATCATAGCTGCATTTAACCAGTGCCAAACTCTATATAGTCCGCTATATTTCAAAAAAACTCCTTAATGTAAAATGTAGGATTAAATAGTACACCTAGAGTGTTAACGCTGTGTTAATCTCTATTTTTCTACCTTTTAAGTCACTTTTTAGTATAATGAAACCTTTTTAAGAATTAAGGAAAACATAATGCGAGGTTATAAAGTCTTTTCAGGTACTGCAAATCCTGAGTTTGCAAAAAAAGTTGCAAGATATCTCTCTTTAACTCTATCTCAAGCGGACATAAAAAGATTTAGTGATGGTGAGATTAGCGTTCAAATTAGCGAAAGTGTAAGAGG
>JAAYLJ010000096.1 GCA_012521935.1 Campylobacteraceae bacterium
AGAGGGTGGACTTAATAGGTGGGAGTTTCTTAAAGAGTATTTGACTATTTTTTTTAAATTTATAGTAATTTTACTTCTCTCAGCTATTTTGTTTTTCATTCCAATTGTAAACCTTTTTTCAATATATATTCCATTTTTTTATCTATTTTATGAAATATTAATCCTAGATGTAGCTGGTGAAATTTTTAAATATGATGAGTTTAAAAAGATAAAAAATGAAGATCAAGGCTCTTTTTTACTAATAATACTAATCTGCTTTTTAATCTCCTTAGTGCCCTTCATTGGGCTTTTCCTCCAACCATTTTTTGTAATATATCTCACCCACCATATGTTTCAAAAGGTTATAATTTCTAACAAAACTTAAGGTAAATTTTATTTTTAAAGAATAATTTATTAGTTTTTAGATAAAATATTTGCTTTTTAAAAAAGGATAGAATTAAAATATGTTTAAAATATTAAAAATTTTACCTCTTTTTTTACTTTTTTTATCCACTTTTTCTCTTGCTAGTGAATTAAAACCAAGCCAGATTGAAACACTTACTTTAGTTAAACAAGTGGCATCAAAATTTAAAAATAAAAAAGGGGAGAGCTTTGAAAAAACAGCCATGGCTATCTGTTTAACAGAGACAAGTGCTGGAGTTTTTAAAGTTGGAGATATTGGAAAAGATCCAAATATATTTAAAGCTTCACTTGGATTAATGCAAGTTAGACTAGAAACAGCAAGGTTTATTGCAGAAAAATTCAAGTTAAATGAAGTTAAAGCAATGAGTGATGTTAAGCTTGTAAATAAGCTTTTAAGTGATGATAAATTTAATGTTGAAATGGCTGTAAGATTTATCATTTGGTTAAATGAGACGACAGATTATAGCTACTTTAGAACTGTTAGCAGATATAATGGTGGAGAGAATAATAAAACTTACTACCAAAAAGTTATTAATAGCATGCAGCTTATTACCACACAAACAGACTTAATGAAAGATTTATAGCAATAAGTAAGTTTTCTTTTTACTTCTTTAGTTACAATTTTAATTAAACAATATAAGGAGTTTTAATGAGACAGTATGAAACCTATAAGTGTGAAACTTGTGGAAACGAGGTTGAGGTACAAGTTGTAGGGGGTGGAAAACTCTCTTGTTGTGGCAAAGAGATGAAGTGCATTACCGAAAACTTAACCGCAGTAAATCTGATGAAAGCTTTTGCTGGCGAGTCAATGGCTAGAAACAAGTATGATCTTTTTGCAGATATGGCAGAAGAAGAGGGACTTCATAGAATCGCAGTTCATTTTAGAGAAGCAGCTTTAAATGAGATGTGGCATGCAAGGGCGCAGTTTAAAGAGTACAATAAAATGATACATGGTTTTGAACTAGATACTACTGCTAAAAACTTACTTTATGCAGCTGATGGAGAGAGATATGAGCATGAGACTATGTATCCAGACTTTGAAGCAATAGCTAAAGAAGAGGGACATAGTGCCATAGCAAGACTTTTTAAAGCAATTGGTAGAGTTGAAGTGGAGCATGAAAGAGAGTATTTAGCTCTAAAACAGATGTTAGATGATGAGGGATTTTTTGAAAGTGAAGTAGAAGATACATGGGTTTGCGAAGTATGCGGACATGTTCATAGAGGCAAAAAAGCTCCAGGGGCTTGTCCGCTTTGTAGAGTAGGACAAGAGTATTTTAAAAGAGAGTTTTTAGGTTAAAGATAGGGGATCTCCCCTATCTATCGTAAAGTTTCTTCTGATCGTTTGTTAATATAATAGGTTTTTTAACACCATCTTTATCAACACTTACATATGTAATAACTGCGCTTGTCACGCTTATGCGCTCTATTTTTCCAAGGTTGGCTCTCTCAGCTACAACCTCAATTTCTGTTTGAATAGAACTATTTCCAACTTTAACTATCTTTGCATAACAACAAACTGCGTCACCAACATATACAGGTTTTTTAAAACTCATTGAATTTACTGCTACAGTTACAACCCTATCAGGACTGAGCTCTCTAGCAGCAAGCGAACCTGCGATGTCCATTTGTGACATAATCCAACCACCAAAAATATTGCCAGCTGCATTTGTATCTTTTGGCATAGCTACTATTTTTACCTTAGGTTCACCCATTTCATGCATTGTAGATCCTTTTTTTCGTGCGATTATATCCAAAAAGGTCTATTTTGCTGCTTTTGCCTCTTTAATCCAGCTATCAAAAGTTGCTTGATTAGCTTTTATCCAAGCTTTTGCATGGCGCAAAAAGTCACTTTGTTTCTTTTCACCCTTTGCAATTAACATATTTTGTGCACTAATGTCATTTACATGAAGTCTCATAATGGAGAATAGTTTTGCAATGTCTGGATAGTTTTTTAAAACACTTTTATTTGCCGCAATATGTTGTGAATTTACATTAAAACCATAATCAGCCCCATTTGGAAGCTTCGTACTTTTAGTGGTTGGATGAGCTGAATGGGTAACTTGTAGCCATACAACATCTTTTCCTGGAACCAACCTTCCACTAACCCAGTACGGCGTCCATGTGTAGTAAAGTATTGGTTTTCCTTGCTCATATTGGCTAATTGTTTGAGCAATGATAGCTGAATATTCGCCTTGATCATGGGTTATATTATCTCTTAATTTAAACGCATCTAACTGATGCTCAATCACTGCTTCACAACCCCATCCAGGGTTACAGCCACTTAAATTTGCTTTTCCATCTCCATTTGAATCAAATATTTTTGCAATTTTTGGATCTTTTAAATCATTTATATATTTAATATTATATTTTTGGGCACTTTTTTTATCTATCAAGTAACCCTGAGCTGAATTTTCTACATAACTATTTTCATAATAAATTTTATCTACTCCGCCAGCTTCATTAAACATATTATCATGCAATGGTTTCCAATAGTTTGCTATGAAATAGACATCATTTGAGTTACTATTTTGAGCAATTGTCTTAAATGCAACAGCGTAAGCCACCTCATTTATGGGCTCAACCTTATATCCTAAAGCAACAAGTGCTTCACTAACTATTGCAGTTTGAAAAGTCTCTTCTGCAATGGAAGATTTAAGTGGATAGATTTTAAAATCTTGTGCAAAAGTAGAAACTACAAAACTTATACTAATAATGAAAATCAAAAAAAGATTTCTCATTTTGCCTCCTTTTTAAATAATTTATACATAAGTCCAACGGGACCTTTTTTGTACCAACCTCTAATGGTTTTATCTTTAGTTCCAAGAGATTGAGTCATCCTATCTAGCACTATGGCTAAAAGTACAATACTAATGCCTCCAAGAGCTGCTAAACCCATATCTAACCTTCCAATACCTCTTAAAACCATTTGCCCAAGGCCGCCTACAGCTATCATTGAAGCTATCACAACCATGGAGAGCGATAGCATTAAGGTTTGGTTTATTCCAGCCATAATTGATGGCATTGCTACTGGGATTTGAACTCTAAAAAGCATTTGAGTACTTGTAGCCCCAAAAGATTTTGAAGCTTCTATTAAATCCTCTGGAACTTGTCTAATGCCTAAATCTGTAAGTCTAATTAATGGAGGCAGTGCAAAAATGATTGTTACTACGACTCCTGGTACATTTCCAATTCCAAAAAGCATCACAATTGGGATTAAATATACAAAAGCTGGAGTTGTTTGCATAGCATCTAATATAGGTTTAACTACCATTGATGCGCGGTTACTTTTAGAGATCCAAATGCCTAGCGGAAGCCCTAAGAGTATGCAAAAAACTACTGAGGTTATAACTAAAGATAGAGTTATCATTGTAGCTTCCCAAGCTCCACTAAAGCCTATGAAAAGTAGTGATATAAAAGTTCCAATGGCTAGTCTTAAGCCTGAAATTTGCCAAGCAATTAAAAAGAAAAGCAAAACAATAACCCAAGGATTTGCAAAATGCAGTCCATTTTCAATACTGCTTAAAGTTATGTCAATTGGAGCTTTGATTGATTGGAAAAAATCTCTAAAATTATCAACAACCCAAGATAGGGCAGATTCTACCCAAGATTCAATTGGAATATAGCTTTCTTGAAAAGGGTTTAAAATGTCAAAAGCAGGTTTAACGCTCTCTTCTCCCATAAGCCAATCTGGCGTACTTTCTATACTACTTGAGTCACCCCAAGGTGAATCTTGCGTCACTTTTGTCTCATTTGTCCACGGGTTTGAATCAATGCCCATTATTTTCTCCATCAAAATCTAAAGCTTTAAGTAAACTTGCTTTTGTTACAGCTCCTAGCAAAATACCCTCATCATCTAAAACAGGCACACCGCAAGGCGAGTCTGCTACCTTACCAATAGCATCATTTATATAATCATTCTTATTTAAAATTGGTACATCTTTTAAGATGGCGTCATCTAGGGTTAAATTTTTTCTTTGAGCGTCTTTTAGTGAGTCAATTGAAACTGTGCCTCTATATTTTTTAGTTTTAGAAACCACATAGCCATAGTTTCTATCGTAAGTATGAAGCCTTTGAAGTGCTGCTCTAATTCCACTATTTCTATCTAAAAGATAGACATGCTTACGGCTAAGAATATCTTTTAGAGTGAAAATTCCACCTACATTTACACCTTGAAAGAATGATTTTACATAATCATTTGCAGGGGAGTGTAGTATCTCATCTGGAGTTCCAATTTGAACAATGCGGCCTCCTTCCATGATGGCAATCCTATCTCCAAGCTTCATTGCTTCATCTAAATCATGTGAAATGAAAACGATAGTCCTCTCTTCATTTGCTTGAAGCTTAATAAGCTCATCTTGCATTTCAGATCTAATTAAAGGATCAAGAGCAGAAAAAGCTTCATCCATTAAGAGAATTTCAGGGTTATTTGCTAAAGCTCTTGCTAATCCTACTCTTTGTTGCATTCCGCCACTAAGTTCATCTGGAAATAAAAAAGCATTTTGCTCTAAGCCAACTTGCTTAAGTGTTTCAAGTGCTATCTTATGCCGTTGTTCTCTTTTCATTCCAGCTATTTCAAGCCCAAAAGCAACATTTTCAAGTACATTTAAATGAGGAATAAGCGCAAATGATTGAAAAACCATGCTAATCTCTTTTCTTCTAATTTGCCTTAAAGATTTATCATCTAGCGCAGTAATCTCTTTACCGTTTATAGAAATCTTCCCATCTGTTGGATTAATTAGTCTATTTAACATTCTTACTAAAGTTGATTTTCCAGATCCAGATAAGCCCATAATTACAAAAATCTCTCCAGCCTCAACGCTAAAAGAGCAGTCGTAAACTCCGACAGTTTGACCAGTTTTTTTAAAAATCTCATCTTTAGTAATACCAGATTTGAGCATCGTAAGTGCTCTATTTGGCTGATCACCAAATATTTTACACAAGTTTTTTACTTCAAGTTTCTTAATACTTTCTCCTTATATAGATTAAAAATTACACATTTCATGTCATATTTATCCATAAAATATATATATTTTGCCGTGAAATTACATTATACCTACCATACCTTTTGTATAAATTAATTGATTTTTAAGTAATAAAAATAAAAATTATAATTTTTATAAGTAAACTTAAGAGATTCATCTCTTTAAAGATTGCTTAAGTCTTATTTAGAGAAAATGAGTTAAATAGTAGTAAGAAAACTGTTTAAATCCAATCTCTTTTTTAGGGCTATCACTGTGTCATTTTGGTTAAAAGCAGCAAAAATATTTGAAGAAGATTCTAAAAAGGGAGACTATTTTGAAGCCCATGATGGTTTATATGCCCTTAGAAGAATCCAAGCTTTTTTAGAGACTTCATTTCCGCAAATCTTTTTTCTACTTGGCGAGCCAGGCAGTGGTAAAAGCTTTACGCTAAATCATCTTCAAAGACTATATTCTCTTAAAAGATTGACTGTTTTAATCGAAAATCCTTTCTTAACTCCAGAGCAACTACTAAAAAGATTGCTTCTTTGTCTTGGCATAAAAGAGGAGATTAGTGATTTAGAAGAGTTAAGGATAAAAGCTACCAATTGTTACAAAGAGATAGATCATTTAATAATGATAGATGAAGGCCAGCTAATGAGCGCTGATATGCGTGAATTTATACGCATATTAAGTGATAGTAAAGTTTTTTATTTTGTTATTGCCATGCACAAAGAAGATGGCGAGGTGCTACTAAACTCTCCTCATTTTAACTCAAGACCCCATCAAGTTGTCTGTCTTGAGAGTTTAAAATTAGATGAATATAGGGCTTATTTGAAAAAAGAGTTAAAAAATATAAAAGAGATAAGCGTAGATGAGCTATTTAGTGAAAAGTTTATAAAAAAGAGTTGGGAGTATAGTAAGGGGAATTTTAGAAGCTTTAAAAGATGCTATCACAACCTTTTTATACTTTTGGACCATGCGCATAAAAAGGGTAAAAAAGAGCACTTTAAACCAAACTTTACTCTTTTAAAAATGGCTGCTATGAAGTCTGGCTTGATAGCTACTATGAATAGAAATGGAGATTTTGACTCTTTAGAAAAGGAGATAAAACAAGATAAACCCATCTTGCTTACAGTGGTTTTGACAATCTTTTTGGTGGGTAGTTTCTTTTATATTTTCAAGATTCAAAAAACAAAAAAAACAGAAACTTTAGCTTATGTAAAAAATGAAAAATTAGTTGAGAATAAGTTAGATAAAAATCAAGTTTTACTAGAAGAGCAAGCTACTAACTCTTATGCTACGCAGGAGGCGGCTAAAGAGCTAGAGGATTTAGAAAAGATTGAAGTAGAGCAAATGGAAGAGGCTACTGAAGATAGTAGTACAAAAAAGAGTGAAGATGAAATAGTAGATGAAGTAGCAATAGTTCAAGTAGAGATAAATGAAGAGATAAAAGAGTTTAATGTAAATAGCATTCAAGGGGCTCTTTTATTAAAAACACCACCGCTACCTTTGCCAAATAGGCCAGTAGAAGAGATATATATAAAGTATTAAAAGGCAAAGAGATTTTAAAAGGAGTTAAAATGGCTTTAATTGATGTAGATATGCCAATCATTCCATTAAGTAGCGTAGCTCAAATGCTAAGCGCTAAACTTAGAACACTTAGAATGTATGAAGAAAGAGGCTTGCTTCCAACAAGAGAGGGAGGAAAAAGGCTTTATTCATTAAATGATTTAAGGATTATAGCTTTTGTGCACTATCTAGCTAGCTTTAAAAAAGTTAATGCAAATGGAGTAAAATTTATCTTAGAGATGTTAAATGAGCATTTAGATAAAGAGCAAAAAGATGCACTTTTGCGCTCAGTAGAAGAGTTAATAGCTAAGGTTTCTCCAAAAGAGATAGATGAAGAGGTTGAAAACTTTTAAACACTAGCAATAGAAATTTTATCTCTCCCGCTATTTTTAGCTTCATATAAAGCAGCATCTGC
>JAAYLJ010000097.1 GCA_012521935.1 Campylobacteraceae bacterium
ACTTTTTTATAATACCTTCAAGTTGATTAAGCAAGCTTGAATAGGGTAATATTAAGCTAAAGACTCATTAAGTAAAGGTAGAAAAATGGAAGAAAATAGAGTGATTAAATGTCCAAATTGTAGTGAGCAAATAGATGTAAATAGCGCTCTTTACAATCAATTAGAGAGTAAACATAAAAGTGAATTTTTAGCACAAAAAAGAAAGTTAGATGAAGAGATTGAGTTAAAAAGAAAAGAGTATAAAGCTCATTTTGAAGAGCTTAAAAAACAAGAAGAGTTATTGAAGCTTGAGGGTGAAAAATTTAAAGAAAAACTAGAAAATGAGACAAATAAAAGAGTTAAAGAGGAGAGGTTAAAACTAGAAGATGAGCTAAAAAAATCTATCCTAAAAGAGCATGAAGAGTCTATAAATTTGATGAAAAAAGAGTTAGAAGAAAAATCAATCCTAGTAAAAGAGTTTCATGCTACCAAAGCTTTGGTTGAGAAGCTAAAAAGAGAAAATAGCGAGATAGAACTAAAAATAAAAGCTAAAGCAGAAGAGGAGTTAAATAGTAGGCTTTTGGCTGAAAAAGAGAAAATCCAAAAAACTATTGATGAGCAAAATGAGTTAAGATTTAAGCAAAAAGATGAACAGCTTGAACAGTTAAAAAAACAGCTTCAAGAAGCACAAAGAAAGGCTGAACTTGGCTCACAACAGCTTCAAGGTGAGGTTCAAGAATTAGCCATTGAAGAGTGGTTAAAAGATAAGTTTCCCTTTGACACTATTGAAGAGGTGAAAAAAGGTGCAAGAGGGGCTGATTGTATGCAGATAGTTCACACAAGAGAAGTGCAAAATTGTGGAAAAATATATTATGAGAGTAAAAGAACAAAAGAGTTTCAAAAAAGCTGGATTGAGAAATTTAAAGCTGATATGAGAGATAAAGGGGCGGATTTAGGAGTTTTAGTTACTGATGCAATGCCTAATGATATGGATAGAATGGGGATGTATGAGGGTATTTGGATCTGTAGTTTTGAAGAGTTTAAAGCGCTTTGCGCCATTCTTAGGGAGAGCATTATTAAAGTCCATTATGCACAAAAATCACAAGAGAATAGAAATGATAAAATGAGCATGATTTATAACTACTTAACAAGCACAGAGTTTAAAATGCAAATTGAAGCCATAGTTGAGGGATTTACTCAAATGCAAAGTGATCTTGATAGTGAAAAAAGATCTATGCAAAGAATATGGAAACAAAGAGAAAAGCAGATAGAAAAAGTACTTGAAAATACTATTGGAATGTATGGTTCTATTAAGGGGATAGCAGGCCAAGCCATAGGAAACATTAAAGCTTTAGAGTTAGGTTATGAGGAAGAGGTTTAAAGCAAAGGCGAACCTTTGCTTTAAGAGTTACCAAATAAGTGGCACTAAGTAGTAGCTTAAAAGCGCTACGATACTTGTTGAGAAGAAGGTGAGTAAAAATCCATTTCTTATCATAGAAGATATTTTCATTTTTCCCACCCCAAAGACAATGGCATTTGGTGGCGTAGCTACAGGCATCATAAAAGCACAGCTTGCTGAGATTGCTGTTGGTACGGCCAAAATTACAGCTGCTGATCCTTGAGAAGCTAAATCAACATTTCCTGAAACCAGCTGCCCAACTGCTAATGCTCCCATTAAAGGCAAGAATGTAGCTGCTGTTGCAGTATTGGAAGTAAGTTCAGTTAAGAGTTGAATGGTAAAAACAACTATGAAAATAACTACAAGAAGGTGCAATCCTCCAACAAATCCACCAACACCCTCAGCAATCCAAAGTGAAAGCCCACTATTTTTGATTGCTGCTGCCATTGAAAGACCGCCTCCAAAAAGAAGCAATACATCCCAAGGAAGCCTATTTGCACTTCTCCAATCCATCAAAAAGACTCTTTTTTTAACATCAACTGGAGTTGAAAAAAGAGCAAGAGCAGCTAAGATTGCAATGGTAGTATCGTTTAACCCTGGAATAAAACCTTTTAATATTGGCTGAAATATCCAAGCAAAAGAGGTTAGTAAAAATATTACTCCAACCATTTTTTCTGCCTTGGTAAGCTTACCTAGTTTTTCAAGCTCTTCTTTAAACATTTCTTGAGAGTTACCACTAGAGAGATTAAAACCACCCCTAGTAAGCCATAACCACGCCACTATTAACATAATGATACTAACAGGAAGCCCTATGATCATCCATTTAGCAAAACCTAAATTCATGCCATATGTTTCATTCATAAACCCAGCTAAAAGTGCATTTGGTGGTGTTCCAATAAGAGTTGCGATCCCACCTAAACTTGCCGCATAAGCAATCCCAAGAAGTAAAGCAATGGCAAATCTATTTTTAGCAGCTTCATCGCCTTTTTTATCATCACCTGAGAGCATATTTATAACTGATAATCCAATTGGAAGCATCATAATCGTAGTAGCTGTATTGCTAACCCACATACTAATAAATGCAGTTACGCCCATAAAACCAGCGATCTGCGCTCTTGGGTTGCTCCCAACCGTAACTAAAGTCATAAGAGCAATACGCTTATGAAGATTCCATCTCTCAAGAGCTAAACCTATGATGAAACCACCTAAAAATAGGAAAATAGTAGAGTTTGCGTAAGGCGCAGTTGCTTTTCCTAAAGTGTCAATTCCTAGCATTGGTATTAAAACTATCGGCAAAAGCGAAGTTGCGGGAATAGGCAAAGCTTCTGTTGCCCACCAAACAGCCATAACGCTAGCCATTCCAACTGTGTACCATGCCGCTTGAGACATGCCCTCAGGTGGAGCTATAAAAATGGTTACAGCTAAAAATAGCAATCCTACAAAAAACCCAGTCCGAGGGACTCTACTTGGTGCATGTTGATCAAAAATTTCATCTTTAATCAATTCAGCCTCCTTTTAAAGTTAGTATTGTTTACTATTGCGATACGAGCAGTAGGAATTAAATTTTAAGCAAAAAAATACCTCTGCAAAAAATATAGCGGGAAGATTATAACTAAAGATATTGATTAGTCAAAGGGTAAAAGAGCTTTTACTCTTAAATTTTAAAGATTATTATTATTTTAAGGATAAAATAGGTTTAAATCTATTTATTACTAATTTGAAATCTATTTTTTCCACCATTTTTAGCCTCATACATAGCTTCATCAGCACAAATTAACAACTCTTTTGGATCTTGTTCTTCTTTAGAAAAAGCAATGCCAATAGACGCAGATATTTTTACTTTATTGCCACCCAAAGTAAACTCTTTTGCCATCTCATCTATGATCTTTTGCGCTACAACTTCTACCCCCTCTTTGCTTACTCCACTTCTTATCATTAGCACAAATTCATCTCCTCCTAACCTAGCTAAAACATCATTTGCTCGCAAAAGATCTTTGAGCCTCTTTGCCACTTGCACAAGCAATAAATCGCCACAATTGTGTCCTAAATTATCATTTACACCTTTAAATCCATCCAAGTCTATATATAAAAGTGCAATTGGTTTTTTTATACTACTTTTAAGTAACTCTAAAAAGTATTGACGGTTTATCAATGAAGTCAGCGCGTCGTGTCTAGCTAAGTAGAGCATTTGCTCTCTATTCCTTTTTTTAAGAGTTATATCCTCTTTTACTGCCACATAGTGAGTAACATCCCCATCTTCATCTAAAATTGGAGATATTCTAGCGTCCTCCCAATACTCATCTCCATACTTAGTTCTATTTAAAAGTTCACCTTGCCACTCTTTTTTTTGAGATATGGTTTTCCACATGTCATTATAAACCGCGCGATCTGTCTTTCCAGTTTGTAAAATTCGTGGATTTTGCCCTATAGCTTCCTCTTTTAAATAACCTGTTATTTGGCTAAATTTTGGGTTTACATACTCAATATTTCCTCTTTTATCTGTAATGACAATGCTAACTGGACTAGATTCTATGGCTCTGGTTAGTTTCTTTAACTCTTTTAGCTTTTCATTTAATGCACTTTGTAACTCTTTTTGGTTATTTTTTAATCTTTTTACCTGCTCTAAAGTGGTTTTAAAAAGGTAAAACAAAGATAGACTTAAAAATATAAATATTAAAACAATAATAAACTTAAGCCCTGTAGTTAAGGTAAGTAGATTAAAACAGATAAAAGATATAAAGATTAATATTAAAATAAAAGAGATTAATTTTTTCACCAAGCACCCCCGCGCGATATGATAGCATATTATTTTTTTATAACAAAAAAGTGACATTTAAATAACATCGACTTTTTTATATTTAAGTGTATATTCACGCTGCTATTTGAAAATTTTAGGTAAGTTTGTTTTTACCTTTGATGGGATAGAATTTTCAAGATGCTTACAGGTCTAAGTTTAGACAAACATGATAAGGCATATCTTCAATCCTTCCTTACATGTAAATCCAAAACAGCATGATTTTACCTTTTAAAGGAATTGCTATGAGTAGTTGTACGAGCAAACAAGTACTAGAAAAAATCAATGTTGATGTCAAAAGACATTCTAAAATGATGAAGGCAGCTTATGGGGCATATGAGAATCTTTTTATGAGTCAAAAAAATAGACCAAAAGCTATGGAGTATTTTGATTGGTTTATGAAAGAGTTTCAAGGTGAGAGAATTGTTGAGATAGACAAAGTTAAACAGCAAGGCAAACCTGCGATTGGGACATTTTGTATCTTTGTGCCTGAGGAGATAGTTGTTGGGGCTGGTGGGGCATGTTTTGGGCTTTGTGGTGGTAGCCAGATGCCCATAGCTGACGCGGAAACTGAGCTTCCTAGAAATATCTGCCCTTTAATCAAATCAGCTCATGGTTTTAAACTTCAAAGAACCTGTGCTTTTACTCAAAGCTCAGACTTTATATATGGTGAGACTACTTGTGAAGCTAAGAAAAAAACATGGGAAATTTTAAACAAACACCATAAAACTCATGTAATGTACATACCTCATATGAAAAGAGAGCAGGATTTAAAAACATGGAAAAATGAGGTAAAAGAGTTTAAAAAGCACATTGAAGAGGTGATTGGTAGAGATCTTAGCTATGAGGAAATGGTTGAGGGCATTGAGATTATAAATAGAAAAAGAGATGCGCTTTTAAGGCTAGATAAATTAAGAGGTTTTAATAAAGAAGTTATGCCAATTAGCGGAAAAGATGCGCTTTTTGTGGTACAAGCTAGCTTCATAGATGAACCAGTTAGATTTACAGAAAAAGTGAACTTGCTTTGTGATGAACTGGAAGAGAGACTTTCTAACAATGTTTCAGTTTATGAAAAAGATACTCCAAGACTGATGGTGCTTGGAACTCCATTTGCACTTCCAAACTGGAAGCTTCACGCAGCAGTGGAGGATAGTGGTGGAGTGATAATAAATGAAGAGTCTTGCATAGGACATAGGTACTATAAAGATAATGTGAATCTTGAAAACATTAAAGATGAAGAGAGCCTCATGGATGAGTTAGTGGATAGGTACAGCAAGGTTGACTGCGCTTGCTTCACACCAAATGAGGGGAGAGTTGAGAAAATCATACAAATGTATAAAGATAGAAAAGCTGATGGAGTCATCTACTATACTCTATCATTTTGTCACACTTATAATGTAGAGTCGTTTTTGGTAAAAGAGAAGTTAGCTGAGGCTGGAATACCTTGCTTAACCATAGAGTCAGACTACTCCGCTGAGGATGTTGGGCAGATAAAAACAAGAGTGGAAGCGTTTTTAGAGAGTATAAGCTTTCAACAAAAGGCGAAAAAATTTCAAGAGGGGCTTTAATGTGTACTGGGGAGTGGATGTAGGCTCAACTTATACAAAGATAGCCTGCTTAGATAGGGATAAAAAGCTAATTGATCATAAGGTTTTAGCAACCATCATAGATCAAGATAAAATCGTCAAAGAGTACATTGGAGATAAGCCAATTTCGATGCTAGTGGCAACTGGCTATGGGCGTTTTATGATAGAGGAGAGCTTTGGCTCTCCAGTCATAAGTGAGATTCGAGCTCATGCAAAAGGGGCTCATTTTTTAGCTCCAAAAAGTGATATGGTGATAGATTTAGGTGGACAAGATAGTAAGGTGATTAAGCTAGATAAAAGTGGTGGATTTGTTGATTTTAGGATGAATGATAAATGCGCAGCTGGCACTGGCAAGTTTTTAGAGATTGCTGCAAATAGAATGGGACTAGATATAGAAAAGTTTGCTAACCTAGGTTTTGAAGCAGATAAGGAGCTTACCATTTCAAGCATGTGCGCTGTATTTGCTGAGAGTGAAGTAATATCTTTAATAGCAAAGAAAGAGAAAGCTGCAAATATATGCTACGGGATTCATGAGTCAATTGCCTCAAGGCTTGCTTCTATGGCTAGACAATTTGCTAGAGATAGCGAATTTATCGCTTTTACAGGTGGCGGGGCACTGAATCCTTTTTTAAAGAAGTTGCTCTCTAAGAGGCTTGAAAGAGAGATTTTAGCCTTAGATAAGCCACAATTTGTAGGCTCAATCGGTGCGGCGCTAGTTGGTCTTGAGGCTTGCTAGCACTGCAAGACAACTACTAGCTAAATCAATACTTTTAAAGGTATAGCCCAAAATTGAAAATCTTCTAACTTGTATGGTAAAACCTTATCACCTCCATAAAAAACTATACCTTTAAAATCTATATTTTTCATATCTTTTGCTAAGGATAGCAAGCCATTGAAGTTTTCATTTTTTAAATTTCTACCTGATTTTACTTCAATAGCAACAATATCCCCAAAGCTTGATTCTAATACAAAATCAACTTCTTTTTGAGTCAAATCTCTATAGTGAAAAATCTCTACATCTGTTTTTGAATAAGCCTTATGTTTAATAAGCTCACTGTAAACAAAAGTTTCTACCAAACTTCCTATATATTTATTTTTACCTAACATTGAATTTTCCAAACTCGCATTTAGTAAAAAGCTAGCGAGTCCTGAATCAATGAAGTGTACTTTTGGACTTTTAATAACTCTTTTTTTAATATTTCTTGAGTAGGCGGGAACTAATTTTACTATATATAAAGCTTCTAAAATATCTATATATTTAGCTATAGTTTTATCAGCAATCCCAATGTCTTTAGAAATTTTTGAGTAGTTCACAAGGGAGCCAACCTGAGAAGCTAGCACTCTTAAAAGTTTTGTTAGCAAAGATAGCGAACTTGCCTGCACATTTTCTATCGTGGCTATATCTTTTGCAATTCTAGCCTTTATATAAAAATCATACCATGCTTTTTTTGCCTTAGTAGGGAGACTATAAACCTCAGGATATCCACCATCAACGACAGCACTTATGAAATCTTTTTTGCTTATGGCTTCAAAATCAGTCTTGTAGTTATTAAAATCATCGCTGAAGAGTTTGTCTATAATGTTTAAATCTTTTTTGTTAATTTCACCATATGATAAAGGGTATAGATTAAAGGTAGCCATCCTTCCAGCTAGTGACTCTTTTATTTGAGAATTTTTAAACATATCAGAAGAGCCTGTAAGTAGAAAATGGCCTTTTTTATTTTGCTCATCTACAGTCATTTTTATTGAGGAGATTACCTCAGGCACCATTTGAACCTCATCAATAGCAACACTACTGTTTTTTGAAATGAAATCTATAAAACCTTTAGGATCAAGCTTTGCGGTATTGTAAATATCTACATCATCAAAGGTGTAGTAGTCCATATTTTTATTTTTAGCTATGAGTTTTTGAAGTGTTGTTTTACCTGATTGTCTAGGTCCATTTATGGACACAACTCTAAAATTTTCTAACATTTCTAAAATTATTTTTTCAAGCTTTCTCTCTATCATTTTCCAACTTTACGAATATTATATATGTATATTACAAAAATTATAGCGCAAAATTACGAAAATTATAAGAATAAATTACTAAATTTTTGTAAAAATCAATAGATATATTGATAAAACTGCATATCTATGACTACTAATAGCAATCTGAATAGTTTCAAGTTTTTATATTGATTTAGATTAAGTTAGTTTATTTTGTAAGCTTGATCACTGTGGTGCAAATTGATTTATATGTTTTCTATCTATAGCATTCCATAGGAACTTAAGAGATATTCTATGCTATTTTACTTCATGTTTTACCCATTATTCTTATCTTTTCAAGCCAATTTTGAGTAAAATATAAACTCAAATCTTTCGCTTGACATGAAGACTGTTATGATTATTTTTAATGTAGTTATGAGGTTTTGCAATTGGCAGGAACGAGGGAAATTTGACTATACAATTAAGTCCTATTTTAGGGGTTTAATAATTTTATTTTTCTTTGAAGTACACAGTCAAGTGCGCTTCTCGTATCACTGGCCGTTGCTGAAAAAGAGGCATATTTACGCTTTTCCCAATAAGACTTCTGGGTAACTGTTTGCAGTATTTAGAAATGATAGATATTTTTTCCACCACTACCACCTTGTTTTTCTTAAACCTTTTGAGCCCTTGATCAAATTGGATATCTCAAACCTAAAAAATACGCCTAACCCAAGGATATTTAGTAAGGAGTAAAACAAAATTACGCTAAAACAATTAATGGAAAAGCATGCAATGGGGGCTTCTGGTAGGCTGTAATAACTGCAGAAAATTTAACGAGAGGGAGCATTAGGCTAAGTATATTGTAAGCTTTTTTATTAAAAAGCGCGTATAGTACTTTTGCTTTAAACGCCAAGTTTCGATTTTACATTTGAATTTTTAATATGTACACGAAACTTTAAATATTCCCTTGTTTGCCAAAAATCACCATAGTGATTTGCGCTCTTTGGTATTTATGAATTTAACACTCTCATCATGTATAGATTATTAATTCATTATCGTAGAGCTTGCTCACTATGTCTTTAACAACAGTAAAATCCAAGCTTAGCATTTGAGCTATATCGAGCAAGGTGTGTTTACCGTCACAATATGTAATTATATTCATCATATCTCTGATGTTGCGATATGCTCCTTTTTGACTAATTGTTGGATAAAGTCCTCTTTTCCCAAGTTGAGGTTCTCCAAAAACTGTCATTATGGGAGTTTTGTTTTCTTCGATAATCTGCAAAGATTGTCTTATCGCTTCATATCCTCCCCATAATCCTGTAGGCGTGATAAGATTTAAATCATCTAAAGATGTATGATATTCAGGATATTTGCCATACTTGCTGCGCATAATTGTCGCTATAGGCAAATCCACACCGGGTGAGCAGTATTGTCTCTCATCGCTACCTCTATCTAGCCAAGTATATTTTTTAAAACTGGGATCAATTTTACCCAATACATATTTAGCCACTCTGTCTGATAGTGTATCTCCATGCCTTGATGGTAGGTATGAGTAACATCTATCATCCCCCACACAGCTTATATTAAATCCAGCAATTACATTTTCCTTTAAGTAGTCGAGATTCCTGCTTAAGTATGTGATGGAGCCAATGGTTTCAGGAATAAACACAATTCTATATGAATATCTTAAATCTTGACTAGCTAGCCAATTAGCTAGAGCCATAGCAACCACTGGGCCTGATAACTCATTATTTGCCATAGATGGATGACAAATATAGGTGGATAAAAATATCTCTTCTTTTCTCTCTCCTTTAATCAAAATCTCTCCGTAATTCAATACGCCTTGTTTTAACTCTGATTTTATGACAGCATGATATTTTTTATCAGGCAGAGATTCTAGTTGATTTTGAGATAGACAAAAACCCCACCTTTTTACATAGTAAGAAGTTACATATGGGATTGCTTCAGGCTGATCTGGCAGAGTATATAGATACTTCTTTAGCTCATCAAGAGCAAGCCACTGATTTGTAGGGATTGAGTATCCTAGTATGTGTAGATTATTCTCTTTGAAATCTACAACCCTGTTTCCAAACTCATCCTCAATGTAGGCCTCATCTATGACCCACTCCTCTGGCACTGTCCAGTCAAAAACCTTAGTTCCAGTAGGCACAGAATGTACTTTTAAGCTTGGAATCACATCTTGGATATATTGAAGTGTTTGTCTGACTCCTTCGCCGGTAATGCTTCTAGGATAACTCCACATATCGCTAGCCCAACTGTGCATCATTTTTCCAATTGCTAAGTCACTGCTACTCATTTATCACCTCAAAGTCTGATAGCACAAAGCGTCGTCCTAGTTTATCTAGCAAGGGCTCAACGGTGTTTTTGCTTTGTGTGTTTAGTAAAAATAGTTTGTCATCTCTGACCTTATCTAAAAGAAAATCTACAATCTCCTTGAATGAAAAAATATTTACATTTATTCTTCGTCCTGTAAACTGCTTTATGATTCCTTCCTTAAGAGAAATTTTATATAAACGATCCCAATCATAGTTTAAATTTATCCCCAAAGGTCTCACATGGTAATTGAGTGTGATTTTTATATTTTTATTTAAAAATTTACTAGCAGCTATTGTGCCTTTAAAATATTTGTCGTACCTATATGGCGGTCTAGAGGAGAGGTTTTCAACATAATGAATCCCAGTAAAAGAAGAAAATGGGGCTCCATACTGCAATATTAATGCATCTTTTTTATATAGATATCCAAAGATAGATAGCTCATCAAAAGGATCGAGCACATCATCGTTGAGGATGTTTTCCAAAAAGCCTATTTTGTTTTTTCCCAATACATTAAATACGGGCATCAAGCTTCTCCAAGTTGCCCAATTTTTCCTTGCAAATTCATTTAAAACGCCAATCTGAACTACATCATTTTCAGGTCTATACACTCCATTTTTTAAAAAATCGTAGTTAAAAGATGCAAAAATAAGCTCCCTATCGCAAAACTGCTCCAGTATTTCAATATGTTTGTTTAGCCATATTTTGCTATTGGCATCAAAGGTTACAAAACCTGATGCTTTCACGATATCTGAATGCACCATTATAGTGTCTGGCCTATAGCTATCTATGGCATTTTTAATTTTAGTGACCACTGTTTAAAGTACACTCTTAACTATCTTGATAATATTTCCAATATTTGTCATAGCATCAATATCATCATCACTAAGTTCAATTTCAAACTCCTCTTCAAGAGCTACGATTATATTCATCTGCTTTAGTGAATCCCATGATTCAACAGTTTTTGACGAAGTTGTATCGTTTATTGAATCAATCTCAATATCTAAAATTTCTGAGATTGTCTTTTTTACTCTATTTTCCATCTTTTACTCCTATATAACTTAACTCTTTTGTCTTATACTCTTTGCAAATTAGTTGATATTTGTTTTGGGTGGCAGTTTTTTTTACCACTTCAAAGCCACATCTATCATAAAGATCCGCCACTTGTTCGTTTTTAGGGGTTTTTATATAGCTGGCAAGTATCTTTGATGCTCTTTTTTTACTGACCACATCAATAATGATATCCATAAACCTATACTCAATATTTCGTCCCAAAACTCTGCAACTCATAAGCAAAGTGTCAATGGTGGCAAGGTCATTATGGTACTCTATTATGGCAAGCCCTACTACCCCACTATCGCCATATTTGTCACTTACGGCTATAGAAATTACACTCCTATGCAAATCAGAGATAAAACTCTTTATGTCAGTTACTGTATATCTCTTGGTAGTGAGGTTAAACTGATTTGTTTTTTGCGTCATTTGTGAAATTCTATCAACTTGGTTTATATCATCTATAAAGTAAGTTATATTTAACCCCAAGCTTTTTAAGTACTCTTCTATATCTGTAATGCTCTCTTCCTCTTTTGCTCTTTGAAGTTGGGATTTATACATAGCTACTTTTTCTAAATCCTCTCTTGTTGCACTTGGATTGTAGAAAAAATTTAGAATGTTTCGCATCATCATTGAATATTCGTATTTTCTTTTGGGCACTTGCAGACTCTCCACCATCGGCAACTCATCTTTAATTAAGTTTATCTCAAAGTCCGAATCATCCACAAAGACCAAGCTATCTAACCCAATATTTAACTCTTTTGCAATTGCTCGTAAATTTGATGCTTTATTTTTCCAATTCACCTTCTTGATTACGATATGCTCATCTTTTAGAATCATATCAGGATGGTTTAGTAGTACCTCATCTACATCTTGTGGGTTATTTTTGCTGCAAAGCCCTATAATGACGCCCCTTCTTGCAAGAGCCACTGCTAAGGATTGGATATCTTTGTAGATTTTGATATTTGAAAACCCATCCTCTCCTAAAATTCCTTCCCATAAGGTATTGTCACAATCAAATATTAGAGCCTTTTTTATTTTGCCATTTGCATTCATGAAAAGTGGCTTTATATGTTTAAAATATCTTTTATAAAACTCTATACTATATAAAGTTTTACTAGAGTAGTAGTATCTTAAATCTATAGCTTTTTGTATCGATATGTTTGCCAAAACTTTGTCGATATACACTAAAACTATCCCATTTTTGCTCTCAAGATAGCTATTTAGCTGGTCAGTCAAAATATCTAGTCTATTTTGAGCAAGTGTTTGCTGATTGAAGATTAGTGATGAAAATCTATTGATGATTATAAGTGAGCTATCTTTGAGGTTTTGTAAAACCATATCAATTTCTAGTTTTGCCCTATCTACGATAGCTTGCAACTCATTCTCACTTAATAGCTCTGCTCTGTGCTCCAAATTGTCTATAAGATTATAAATTTCCCAAAATATAAGCACTGCATTTGCATCCCTAAACTTTTTGCTATCTTGGACGACATTATCATAATCACCCAAAATAACTTCTGCATTTATGCCATCTTTTCTCAAAGTATATTCACATATTTCTTTTGATTGGTGCACCATTATGTTTGATAAAATCGCTATTTTATACTTGTGGCTAGAGTTGTTTTCTAACTTTTTATTTTCTTTGATGATTTCACTATATTTCATTTTCTCTCCCTAGGAATGGCTCTATCAATCCTACCTCTTCATTATAGTGAAAAGTAGCCAATATATCATCAAATAGCGCTACAGGTTTTTAAAACTTCTGGGTAATTGTTTGCAATATTTAAAAGAACCTTTGCAGGTCCATCTTGGCTTCTTCTTCCTTGTTCCCAATTTCTTTTGGATTAGGCTCTTCAAATATAAAGCTTCTGCTAGGCTTTCTTTTTTATTTATGATCTCATTTGCTTCTTTTACACTCAAGAGTAATCTTTCAAAATTTTTATCATCCATCTTTATCTCCTAAAAAAGTTTTACTTAAAATTTCTATCTGCTTTGGTGTTAAGTTTTCAGTTTTTTCTTTCTTGTAAACAGGCAATACATATGAAGTAGTTTAACAGTTCATTTTGCAATCTCTAAAATTTTTAAGCGTACAGTTGTTTTTTATCTTACCCATTCTTTATCAGGCTTTACTTTAATCATTGAAATAATTGTTTTAAAAAATTCTTTACTCCAAAGTTCTAGTTCTCTTTGATCATGGATAAATCTACTTACATCATCTTTTGCCATTGATACATCTAAATCCTCTATTCTTTTATTTAAGAGTTCCATTATTGAACTTTGTGAAAAATCTTTAATTTCATTATTAAAAGCTTTACAACTCTGTTTCAATCTAGCTTTTAAATGATTCATATCTACTTCATAACTATTTTTTACATACCAAACTAAATCATACCAATCTCTTCCCTTTGGTCTTGTTTTCCAGCCTCTGCATAAAATAGCATGTAATTTTCCTGCAAACAAAGAAGAT